>DAORHS010000371.1:0-5160 GCA_035438165.1 Prosthecobacter sp. | reverse complement strand
CTCCGCGCCCAGTTTGAAGTGCGTCCGGATGTGGCAGGACGCATTGCCATCCATGTGGGCAGCGGTTCGGAGAAAAAAAACTGGCCGCTGGAGCACTGGCTGCGGCTCGCCAGCGCGTTGGGTGATCGCGAGATCGTGTTCATCACCGGCGAGGCCGAACAGGAGCGCGGCATAAAGATCGAAAACTACGCCAACTGGCATGCGCTGCCGCTCACGGAACTCGCCGCCCGTCTCACCACCTGTTCCGCCTTCCTCGGCCATGACAGCGGCATCTCGCATCTCGCCGCCGCGTGTGGCGTGCCGTCGTTGCTGCTCTTTGGCCCCACCGATCCTGCCGTCTGGGCGCCGCCACAGCCCTGGGTGCGGGTTTTGCGTGAAGACAGTGGCGATCTGGCCGCACTGGAATTCGAGCGCGTGAAATTGGCCGCCACGCAAGTTGTTGCGAAATCGTAACGTGCTAGTCTGACTTTTCGAAATCATGTCCGACGCACCTTCTCCCGAACGATTCCGCACTTTCCTGATCCTTGGCGCTCCCGGCAGCGGCAAAGGCACGCAGGGCAAGGTGCTCGGCTCCATCCCGCGCTTTCATCATCTCGCCTGCGGGGATGTGTTTCGCTCGCTCGACACCCGCACGCCGCTGGGGCAGAAGTTTGTCGAATACTCCAGCCGTGGCGAACTCGTGCCGGATGACGTGACCGTGCAGCTCTGGAATGCCAACGTGAAGCAGCGCGTCGATTCCCACATGTTCAAGCCGGAGATCGACTTCCTCGTGCTCGATGGCATTCCCCGCAACGTGGAGCAGGCCCGGTTCATGGAATCCCACATCGAAGTGCTGAAGGTCTTCCATCTTTCCTGTCCTGACCGCACCGAACTGGCCCGCCGTCTGCGCAAACGCGCCCTCAAGGACAACCGCTTCGATGACGCCAATGAAACCGTCATCCAAAACCGCTTCGCCACCTACGAGGCCGAGACGAAGCCGATCCTCGACTACTATGCCGGTGAGCGCATCGTCGATATCGACGCCAGCCAGTCACCGGCCAAGGTGCTCTACGACATCCTCGGCAGCATCATGACCCTGGATGTCTGGCGAGAGCAGGAAAAGATGAAGATCTAACAGCGAAGGGCTAAGAGCAGAGGGCGGAGAGTCCGTCCGCATGCTTCACACGTTGGATTGGACTCTTCGCTCTTTGCCCTTAGCTCTCAGCTTCTATGCGCGTTCTTTTCATCGGCACCGGAGACATCGGCCTTCCTTCACTGGAATGGCTGCTCAACACGCCCAAACATGAGGTCGTCGGCGTTGTCACGCAGCCCGACAAGCCCGTCGGTCGCAAACAGGTGCTCACACCGCCGCAGATCAAGGTGCGCGCCCAAGCTGCGGGCATCCAGGTCATCCAACCGCCGAAAATCCGGCACGCCGTCGAGGAACTGAAGGCCTTCAATGCCGACGTCGCCATCGTCGTGGCCTACGGTCAGATCCTGTCACGCGCCGTGCTCGACGTGCCGAAGTTCGGCTGCCTGAACATCCACGCTTCGCTGTTGCCGCGTCATCGCGGTGCCGCCCCGATCCAGGCCGCGATTCGTGACGGCGATCCCGAAACCGGCGTCACCATCATGTTCATGGATGAGGGGCTCGACACTGGCGACATCCTGCTGATGAAACGCCTGCCAATTGCCGCAGACGACACCGGCGGCAGCTTGCACGACAAACTCGCGCTCCAAGCCCCCGCCGCGCTCGAAGAAGCGCTCGATCTTCTGGCCGCTGGCAATCCGCCGCGTGAGAAACAGGACGACGCGAACGCTACTCACGTCCGCAAACTCACCCGCCAAGACGGCCGCCTCGACTGGACACGCTCCGCAGTCGAACTCGACCGCCTCATCCGTGCGTTCACACCCTGGCCAGGCACTTCCTGTTTGCTCAAGGATGCGCAGATGAAGATTCATCGTGCTCAAATCATTCCCAATGCTGATGCCTGCCCGTCACCTGGTACCATCGTCAGCGCTGATGCCAGCGGCATCGTGGTCAGTTGCGGCAACGGCCTCTTGAGCCTGCTCGAAGTCCAAATCGAAGGCGGCAGACGGTTGTCTGCCGCCGACTTCCTGCGCGGGCATGCGCTGCAGGCGGGTGATGTGCTGGGTTGAGCACACGGAGCGCGAGTATGGCTTCAGCCTACTCGCCTGTTTGGATTCGATTCGCTCACGCTGGGCCGGAAAACAGGCGAGTAGTCTTCGACATACTCGCACTCCATCGGATCACTCCTGGAGGAACAGAAACACGCCCTTCTTGTTGCCGACGATCACATCGGTCTTGCCGTCTTTGTTCACGTCCCCGGCGGTCACCTGCGTGCCGACGCCGCTGTCGTTGTCGATTTCATGCGGGATCAAGTCGGCGCCGCCCTTGCCGTCGCGCTTGATCTGGAACCAGTAGAGAACAGCGGGAGCACCGGGCTCGGCGTCCTTGTTCGGGCCGTGTGCCCAGAAGCGCTTGCCGGTGATGAGGTCGAGCACGCCGTCGCCATCGACATCCGCCATCGTGGTGGCGTGCGTTTGCGTGAACTTCACACCGTGCGGGCTGTCCTCCGGCTTTTCGCCGAGAATCTGATGTGTGGTGAAGCTGCCGTCGGGCTTCTGCTCATACCACGCGAAACCGTAGCCGTGCGCATCCCAGCTCGTTAGCACATCGTTGCGGCCGTCGCCGTTCACATCATAGACCTGCATCTGCGAACCGCCGCGGGCGCCTTCGGGAGCGAAGGGAACGGGATGGAACACCCATTCCTCGGAAGCCGTGACCGGCTGCTCGCGCCAGCCGTCCTT
The DNA here is from genome assembly GCA_035438165.1 of Prosthecobacter sp. GTDB lineage: Bacteria > Verrucomicrobiota > Verrucomicrobiia > Verrucomicrobiales > Verrucomicrobiaceae > Prosthecobacter. The sequence goes on along the minus strand of DAORHS010000371.1, from coordinate 2,349 downwards.
GTCGAGGATGTCGGGACGCTTGTCGCCGTTGATGTCGCCAAAGCCGTAGCCGTGCGTGTAGCGGAAGTAGCGCTTCACATCCGGCTTCGCGATGGCGTGATACGTCGATTTTGCGCCAGGATTCGACCAATCGAGCGACGCATAGCCAAGACGGCCGCCGGTGTGGCAGATCAGCTCCGGTTTGCCGTCGCCGTCCATGTCGCCGAGCTGCGGAGATTCGTTGTCGGTCACGTCGAACACGATGTGGCGCTTCCAGGCTTCCGTGGTGCGCTTGCCGGGGTTCTCATACCAGGCGGTGATGTCGCCCGGCCAGGAGAAGACGAGGATGTCCATCTTGCCGTCGCTGTTGAAGTCGTAGGTGTTGGTGAGGAAGTAATCCGAGTAGCCCAGCGGATCGACCGCCTTGCCTTTGAACTCGGGCGCGGACTCGATGAACTTTGCGTGGTTCGGCGCATACTCCTCGTCTGTCAGCGGCTTGTTGCGGTCAGGCTTCGGCGCGTTGTAGGCGCTGCGTTCCTTGAATTCGGGTCCCCACCACACAAACGGACCGGCGCAGATGTCGTTGTTCCCGTCCTGGTCGAAGTCGGCGAAGTGCGCGCCCTCGCACCAGAACTCGTTGGAGAGCGTGAGCTTCTTGAACTTCGGATCGGCGGCGCACAGCGGCAGCGCGAGCAACAGGGCTGGAAGGATGAATTTGGTCATGGTGGTTGGCAGGGAACAGGGTTGGGGCGCATGATCTTGCAGGCAGCGACTGTTTGCAAAATCATTCACGATCCCGAAGGGATCAAAGAGGGTAGCCAGGGGTCAAAGACCCCTGGAACATGTCACGATGGCGAACCTATCCAAGGGCGCATGCCGGAGGTATGCGAGAAGCATTCATGAACCCGGCGTGAACGAGGAGCCGTTGACCGCCTCTTGCATCCCTCCGGGATGCGCCCTTCAGAAAGATGAGTTTTGCCGCGCTTTCCGGTGGTGTTCAGCCGCTTCGCGGCTTCGACCACCGGCTACCTTCTTGGATCCCTCCGGGATCGAACTTCACCCCAGAAACTTCCCGGGGTTCAAGATGCCGTTTGGATCGAGCGCGGCCTTCAGGCGCAGATGCGTTTCGTGCGCGGCGGGCGAGACGGCGTCACGCCACCAGCGTTTTTTGGCGACGCCGATGCCGTGCTCACCGGTGATCGCGCCGTTCCAGGCGATGATTTGATGGAACAGGCGATCCAAGGCTGCCTCAGCGCGTTCGCGGATCGCCGGATCGTCCATCGTGGGCACCATGATGTTGACGTGGATGTTGCCATCGCCCGCATGGCCGAAACTGGCGACGGGGAAACCAAATTCGGCCTGCAACTGCTCGGCGAAATCGACGAGCTCGACGAGCTTCCCGCGTGGCACGACGATGTCCTCGTTGAGCTTGATCAAACCGGTGTTGCGCAGGCTGTAGCTGAACTCGCGGCGCAGTTTCCAGAACGCCTCGCAGGCTTCATCACCCATCGCCTCGTTCAAACAGATGCAGCCAAGTTCGCGCACGAGCTTCGAGAGCTGTTGCAGCTCGCCTTTGACCGATTCGGCCTGTCCGTCGATCTCGACGAGCAGATGCGCATCGCCCTCGGGCGTGACGGAGGCACCGAGATATTCACGCGCGGCACGCAGCGTGAACTTGTCGGCGATTTCGAGCGCGGAAGGCAGGAAACCGCTGCCGAGGATGCGTTGCACGGCGTTCGCAGCTTCCGCGAACGAATTGAAGCCGGCGGAGAGCATCGCGCGCATTGGCGGATGCGGAATCAACCGCAGCGTGGCCTCGGTGACGACACCGAGCATGCCTTCGCTGCCGACCATGAGGCCGACGAGGTCGAAACCGGTCTTGTTCTTGTGACAACGGCCACCGGCTTTGACGATCGAACCGTCCGCCAGCACCGCCTCCAAACCGAGGACGTAGTGCCGGGTGACTCCGTATTTGAGGCAGCGCGGGTAACCGTATTAAGCGGCGTTCCGGATAGCATGCCGGCGCTTTTAAAGGCTTATCGCATTCAGGAGAAGGCAAGAGCAGTAGGATTTGATTGGGAAAAACCCGAACAAGTATTTGAAAAGGTTAAGGAAGAAATCAGTGAATTAAATTCTGAAGTTAATAAACAAAATAATCTTACTAAAATAGAAGATGAATTTGGTGATGTGTTGTTTTCATTGATAAATTATGCACGTTTCTTAAATGTAAATCCGGAAGACGCCTTAGAAAAAACCAATAAAAAATTCATTAAACGCTTCACTTATATGGAGCAAAAATTAAAGGAACAAAACAAACAAATTGGCGATTGCACTTTAGCTGAGATGGATGTTTATTGGAACGAAGCCAAA
>DAORHS010000370.1:0-5163 GCA_035438165.1 Prosthecobacter sp. | reverse complement strand
GCGTCATTGCAGGCCAAAGAAACGCCCGCGTCTGTGGCGGCCAGGGTCTCGACGAGTCTTGTATCACTCATGTAGGCCATGTCTGTGACGCCGAACTTTACGCGCTCTACTCCCGCGCCTTCTGCCTGCTGTTTCCTTCGTTTTATGAAGGCTTCGGCCTGCCACCCGTCGAAGCCATGGCCCTCGGCTGCCCCGCCATCGTCTCCCACTCAAGCGTCCTGCCCGAAATCTGCGCCGACGCCGTCTTATACTGCGACCCCAACGATCCAAGGACCCTCGTGAATGCCATCCAGCGCCTGCGGCAAGACCGCGGCCTGCGGGAAAGTCTTGTCACCCGCGGCAAAGAACGCACAGGTCTCTTCTCGTGGTCCGCCGGCGCTGAATCCATGTTGAACGTTTTATCCCATGCCGTGGCCAGCCAAAATAGATCCACGTCCTGACCTCATAATACGACACGAGCCTCTCCTATGTCCAAAGAACGCATCATCCTCGCACACGACTATTTGATTCAAATGGGAGGCGCAGAGAGGCTGTTTGCCTCCATGCATCGCGCCTGGCCCGATGCACCGATTTATGTGAGTGCCACGGATCACGCGCACCTGCTGCCCGACTTCAACAATGCCGAAATACACAACTCATGGATGCAGCGGTTTCCGGGAATCAACAAACACCACAAGAAACTCTTCCCCATCTACCCCTTTGCATTCAAATCCTTTGGCCGCCTTGATGCAGATGCCGCAGTGGTCAGCAGCAGCGGGTTTTCCAAGTGGTTGCGCTTCACGCCACGCACCCGCGTCTTTGGCTACTGCCACACGCCGCCGCGTTTTTTTTGGCAAACCGACCACTACCTCAAAAACGAGGTCAAAAGCGGCCTGCTGAAGGCCGTCGCACGACTTTTTGTGCTGTGGCTGAGGCCGAGCGACCTCGCGTGCTCGAAAAAGACGCACCACTTCATCGCCAACTCTAAAAACGTCCAAAACCGCATCCGCGAGTTCTACGGGCGTGATTCCGTGGTCATCTATCCCCCTGTGGAAGTGCATAAGTTTCGCGTCACTCCGCAGCATGATGGTTCCTACCTCATTTTGTCGCGTTTGGTATCCTACAAGGGCATTGACCGCGCTGTGGCCGCGTTTTTGAAAAATGGCCGCCGCCTCGTCATTGCAGGCGGTGGTCCTGATCGCGGACGATTGGAGGAACTGGCTGGGGGCGCTCCAAATATCGTCTTCAAAGGCCGCGTATCCGATGCAGATGCCATTTCGCTCATCGAGAACTGTCGCGCGTTTGTTTTGCCTGGCTCGGAAGATTTCGGCATCACCCCTCTCGAAGCCCAGGCTGCGGGGAAACCCGTGCTGGCCTTTGGTGACGGCGGCGCACTCGAAACCGTCATCGATGGTCAAACCGGCACGCTGTTCACCGATCCCTCGCCAGAGGGCATCACCGCCTGTGTCGAGCGGCTGGAATCCATCACCTGGGACCCCGGCTTGATCCGCCGGCATGCCGAGCGCTTTGCTGAGCCGGTCTTCATCGCCGCCATGCAAAACTACGTCCGCGAGAAAATGGCCGAGCCAGCACCTAAACTGCCATGAACCCGCGCTTCAGCCTCATCGTTCCCACGCTCAACCGCCTCGACGACATGCGGCGGCTCTTCGTCTCCATTCAGCAAAGCACGTTGCAAGACCTCGAAGTCATCGTCATCGACCAAAACGACGGTCCGCTGCTCGATGCGCTCTGTGAGGAATTCAAAACTGCCTTTCCGCTGCGACATGAAAAGATCAGGCCTGCAGGAGTCGCTCACGCCCGCAATCACGGCTTCCAATTCGCCACCGGCGAAATCCTGAACTTCCCCGACGACGACTGCGAACTCACTCCCGAGCTGCTCCAGCAAGTCTCCGATCGTTTCGCCGCCAAGGCCGATCTCGACATGCTCTTCGGCCGTGCAGTTGACCGCGAAACACTCACGCGCTCCGTCACTCGCTTCTCCGAGCAGGCGCAACCCGTCACCGCTGGCAATGTTTTCAGCACCACCGTTGAGTTCACCATGTTTCTCAAGCGCCAGGCATGGCTTGATGTCGGCGGGCTCGATGAAAAACTCGGCGTTGGCACCTACTTTGGCGCGGAAGAAGGTTCCGACTTTGTGCTGCGAGCGCTCTACATGAAAAAGCAGCTCCACTATGATCCAGCGCTGCTTTTTTACCACGCGCAGAAGGTCGGGCGCTACGACGCCAAAGAATTTGCCCGCGCCTTCAGCTACGGTCGCGGCTTTGGCCGCATCACGGTCAAGCATCTGCTCGAACTCCGCCAGCTCAGCGCGTTGATCCGCTTTTTAAACTTCCAGGCACGCGCCTGCGCCGCAGTGCTCATCTTCGCCGCGCAGTTCAAATTCTCCAAGAGCCGCTATTACCTGCAAACCATCCTGGGTCGCATCGTTGGCGTGTTTCGTTCGCTCCCTGAGTTTTTATGAAGATCACCCTCAACGGCTACTACGGCTTCTCCAACTACGGAGACGAGTTGTTCAACCTCGCCAGCGTGCTCGGAGCCGGACGATGGTGGCCAGACCATCCGCTCGACATTCTCGGGGCCCCCGTTCACGGCATCGATGCCAAATTCCGCGTCCCTGCATGGTTTCCTCCCGCACTTTACACCGCGCCCCATTTCGGCGGAAAAATGAGCCGCCTCGCCTACCTCGCGGCCGCTTTGCTGACACGCGACCTCATCGTCTATGCAGGTGGCTCCACACTTTCCTACGGCAGCATTTTGAAAAAGATTCAACGCATCGCCGCCGAGCATGCGTGGACAAAATTCGCCGCCATCGGTGTTTCCATCGGTCCCTTCGCAGATGCCGCCGACCAGGAGGAAGCAGCCCGATTCCTGCGCCGTTTCACCTTCATTTCCGTGCGCGACAAACAATCCATCTCACTGCTCGAAGAGATGAAAGTGCCGGTCAAACCATTGTTTGCCCGTGACCTTGTCGGTGTGCTGCCACTGCTGCTGCCTTCACATAACAAGACTGAAAAGGCCGTCAAAACTCTCGGTGTTTCTGTCTGCAATTACGAATCCTACACTGGCGGTGACGCCGCTCAGGAGCAGCGCCGCAATGATGCACTCTTTGAAGGCATCCACCGCCATGCCAGACGAGAAGGCACTCTCGTTCGCATCTTTTGCCTCAACACCAATCCACGCTGGGGTGACATGGCACTTTCCAGCCATCTGCAGTCTTACCTCCGCGAACGCGCCATCGAATCCGAGATTATCTCATGCCAGAACAACCTCATCGGCACCTGGCATGCCATCGCCTCCTGCGCCGCCGTCCTTTGCGTCCGCCTGCACGCTGGCATCACCGCCTACCTTACCCATGTGCCTTTCGCCCTCGCCGAATACCACCGCAAATGCACCGACTACCTCGACGACATAGGTCAGCCCGCCTCGCTGCGAATCCCCCCCAATCTTACCGATCCGGCACGCGTCGACGAGGTCATCTGTGAACTGTTTCGACACGAAGAAAAACCCACGCTCGCACCAGAAATTTACTCCGCCGAAGCTGCCAGGAACTTCACCGAAGTCCCCTGGGCAAAAAAGTAAAATGCAGATCATTGGGGCGCGCGGCAACAATCCTGCCCTCAACTATCTTCTCGCCGCATGTCTCTTCATCCGCCTCGCATCCTTGATCTCCCTGCGAATCACAACGATCGCCGCAAATAAAAACGCCCACGCGGCGAACGTTCGTCCGCTGGTGAGATAGAACAATCGAATCTGGTCGGTAAGGGCCATGAAGGCGAAGGGGTAGAGCATCAGACCCGCGATGGAGCCGCGCTGAAAAGCACGATAGAGCACCATAAGCACGCAGCCATAGAAAACCCAGAACACGAGCCCGCCGGAGACTCCATAGTCTGTGAAGGTTGTGAAGACGCCGGTGGGGTTGTTGAACTCAGGATTGCTGTCTTCCGCAACAACGATGCTGGCCAGTGCTGCAGGCGCATCACTGCCGCCCAGCGAGTCACGCACCATGCCGCCGATCACAGGGAATTTCCAAATCCAGTCAAGCGTGGTGTAGGGGAAGCCGAGATCACCGAGTTCGTGCCAGAGCAGCGCTCCGTTGTTCAGTGAGGTGACATAGTAGCCGGACAACCGCACCAGGGTGAACCACAGGAGCGATGTCTCCCCCTGCTCGGAGTAGTAACCCCAGGAGCGAAAATACTCACTAAAGGTGAACAACGAGTACAAGCCGAGCACGCCGATGAACGGCGCAAAATTGACGAGATGCCGGACATGCCCTCCGCGCAGGCCACGAAGCTGAAACCACAGCACCACGCCTGGCAGCATAAGCTCAATCAAAGCGAGGCGCTCGGCCAAAAAGACTGCGCGCAGGAGGGTGACAAAGAACAACAGGCCCAAAGGCCGGCGCACCTTCTTCCAGCCGAGCTGGCAGCCGAGAAACACGCCCGACAGCCCGACACCGATGCCGACCTGCGTGAGGCTGGTGACGCCCGTGATCGCCGCGTCTTTGCGCAGTCGAATCAGCTCATAAATGGCCCCTGAATCCCCCCGCAACACCGCTGGAATGATGCCGAGTCCTGTTTGCTTCAAGATCGCCCCGAACCACACCGTGTAGGCAAAGACAGTGACGACGAGACCGCCATAAAACAGTCGCGTCAACATCGTCCAATTCGGAGAGGCCGAGGTTTCGACACAGGGGGTCCGAACCAGTCCGCGATCCAAAAAAACAGCCAGCAGGCAGCCGATCGAGAACGCAAGCGCCACCCACAGGCACAACGCCAAATCTTCACTCGTGAAAAACTTTGGCAGGCGCCAGTAGAGCTGATAATCGGCCTCTGGAATCAGCCAGGTCACGAAGGCGATGAGAACGAGCGGGATGACGAGAATCCAAAACGGATTGAGCCACCAGATCGTGGCACGTGACGGCTGTGCTTTCATTTGGGAGTCTCCACAGTTCGCAGGGAGGCCTGCTGGAATGGATTCAGCCTGGCGCGCCACAGCAACACGAAGACGGCGGCAGTGATAAAGATCTCCGTCGTCAGCACGGCCCAAGCCGCACCGAGCGCACCGTGGATGGGAATGAAAACAAGCACCAGCAGCACATCCAGCGCCGCGCCCCACATGACGATGCGGTTATACGTCCGCTCCATGCCGAGCGGGAACATCCAG
>DAORHS010000369.1:0-5167 GCA_035438165.1 Prosthecobacter sp. | reverse complement strand
CGTGCATGCGCCTTCCACAGCGGGTGAACCGACGCCCGACGAGGTGGATGAGGGGCTGTTTGCGGGCGCACGGCTGCTCCATTTCAACGGCCGCCACGAAGCCGCCGCCCGTCATGCGGTGAAGCTTGCGCAGCGGCACGGAGTCACCATTTCCTTTGATGGCGGCGCGGGCCGGTGGCGTGAATCGCTGCGCGATCTTCTCGGGGCGAGCCACATCCGCATCGTGGCACGCGAATTCGCGGAACGATGCACGGGCTTGGGTGATCTGCAGGAGATGGCGGCGGTGCTGTTGCGATCACCCGCGCAGATCGTGGTGATCACTGCCGGTGCGGGCGGCAGTCATGTCTGGACTGCGGACGGTACATATTTGCATCAGCCGGCCTTCCCCTGCCTCGTGACCGACACGACCGGCTGTGGCGATGTCTATCACGGGAGTTTTCTGGAAGGCTGGCTCAAAGGCTGGCCGGTGGAACGGTGCGCGGGTGTCGCGAGCCGCCAGGCGGCGTTGACCACCGAGAAATTGGGCGGGCGGCATGCTCTAAGGCTGAAACTTTGAAGCTTGAACATTGAACTTTGACAGTGAGGCGGTAAACAGACGCATGCGCAGAAACGCCGTACTACTCCTGCCGTTGATTCTCGCCTTTGTGGTCGTGGCCTGCGCCACCTATGACGGCTCGCGCATCGCGCGTTGGGAGGCGCGGTTTCGTCCGGTGCCTCCCGGGGTGCTGACGCCGGACCAACTGCTCGCCGAGACACGCGTCAAACTCGACATCATTCCCTCCGGCACGGTCGGTCGTCGCTACTACCGGCCGATGAAGCCGCGCTACATCACCATCCACAGCACGCAGAACTACACCGGCAACGCCTACAACCATGCGCTCGCATTGAAACGCGGTGCTTTGCGCGCTCCGAAACGCAAGGGGGGGAACCGCATCGGCTTTCTCACCTGGCATTTCACGGTACAGGACGACATCGCCATCCAGCATCTGCCCTGCCGTGAGCAGGGGGAGCATGCTGATTTCGACGGCCCCGGCAACAATTACAGCATCGGCATCGAGATGTGTGAGCACAACGGCAACGACCTCGCCTACACCATCGACCGCACTGCACGGCTCACCGCGTATCTCATGCGCGCGTATGGCATTCCGATCGATCACGTCGTGCCGCATTACCACTGGCCGCGTGCCGGTGCCAGCCCGCCGCATAAGGACTGCCCGCACTTTCTGCTTGAGCGCGGTCGGCCGGGACAGACATGGCGGTGGTTTCAGGGACGCGTGATGTTTCACTACAACCGCATGCTGCCAGGGCCGGCCACGCCACTGGGTTGATTCATGAAGCCTGCCATTTTCCAGTTCGCATTCGTCTTCGCCGCTGTTCTGGCCGCGTGGGGGCAGGATGTCGCCGCATGGCCGGAGAAGCCGGTGCCCAGCACGAGCGAGCGTGTGGCGGTTCTGGACGACAAACGCATCAATGAAAGCTCCGGGCTTGCGCTGGGCGGCCGTGATCGTTCGATCTTTTGGACGGTGAACGATTCCGGCGGAGAGCCCTGCGTCTTCGCCATCGACCGCAGCGGAAGGACGCGTGCGAAAGTGCGCGTGCGAGACGCCGCAAACTTTGACTGGGAGGGGCTCGCGATGGGCAAGGATGAGAAAGGCGGCCCGGCCCTCTTCATCGGCGACATCGGTGACAATCTCCTCCTGCGCCCCACGATCCAAGTGTATCAGATTCCTGAACCCGGGGTGAATGCCCCCGGCCAGCCTGTTTCCGAGGTTGCAACCGCCGCACCGCAGCTCTGGCGCGCGCACTATCCCGACGGCAGGCACAACGCCGAAGGCCTGCTGGTTCATCCGCAGACCAACCGCCTCTACATTCTGACCAAGAGCGACGACGGCAAAAGCGCGCTGTATGCATTCCCCCAGCCGTTGAAGCCCGATGAGAGCATGGTGCTGGAAAAGATCGCTGATCTTCGGTTTCCCGAATTGATCCGCGTTGGCAAACGTCCCCACGACAACTGCATGACCACTGGCGCCAGTTTCTCTCCGGATGGTTCACGCATGGCCGTCGCCACCTACAGCAGCGTGTATGAGTGGAGCCTGCCGCAGGACAAGCCGCTCGCGGAGGCCCTGAAGCAGCCGCCCGTGCGCATCGAGCCTGAACTGCTCCGGCAGGTCGAAGGCGTCTGCTATGATGCCGACAGCCTCACGCTCTGGCTCACCAGCGAGCATCTGCCGGCACCGCTGCTGCAGGTGACTCGGTGAGCCATTTAGAGATCGCTTTCTGGGCTAGCGCGGAATATAGCGATAATCACCCTTGCTCATGGTTCCCTTGTTCTGGTCCGCGATATCGCGAAGATTTGTAGAATCGAACCAGATTGCAAGAGAACATATGATGGACTTGGACACGTTTGCCGCTCGAATTTTATCCACGATTTTGTTATTAAACTCTCCGTCCGACAAAAGAAAAATGAGCTGAGGTTTCATGTCCAGGGCGGCTATCATCGAATCTGTTGGATCTGTGCCACCCCGGGGACCTACTGCGTCTGACCACTGGCGCATTTTTTTGACATTTTCAGCGGTCAATGACAGCAGGCCTGGCGCTCCGGACATTTCTTCCTTTTTATCATCGAAATATACAACAGCGAAACGCTTACCCTGGCCGTTCTTCAGGCGGCCTTCGATGATCTCGTGCATCTGGGCTTTTGCTTCGTCGAGTTTGCCTCCACTCATGCTGCCGGAGCGATCCACAACGAACACGAAGCTTTCCGCCTTCTCGTAGCCACTGAAGATGTTTCCGCCGTTCCAGGACAGTGCCACGCCGCTCTTGGGAGGTATGATTTCCTCGTCCAGTGAAAATACCATTTTGGGTGGTGGTGCGGGTGCCGGCGAGGGATTCTCCTGAGGCTTGCTGCCCTGTGCCGGTGCCCCGCTTGGCGCCTTCTTGACCGGTGCGGCTGCCTGTTTTGGAGCCGATGATTCACCGTCGCCCTTTGGTCCTGCGGACTTGCTTCCTTCTTTGCCTTCCGTGGTGGTTCCAGCGGGATTGAGGGAGTTTCCACCCTGGCTGCCCTTTGTGCCGGTGTTTTGCCCATTGCCACTGCCTTCGCCCTTGCTGGCCCCGTTTTCCGACGTGCCGGGTGCCGTTCCACTTTGCGGAGACGAACCAGCTCCTGTCGTCGCTGAAACTGACGCAACATTTCCGGCCGCTGTACCTGCAATCTGTGCGGTCAGAAACGGCAGAAGCAGTGCGAAGAGGATCGCGGAGCATATGAGGCTGCCGATCAAGGTGAGGGGGGTCAACGGCTGCTTCGGCGGCGAACGTGGCCATGGCGACTCGTACACCATCTCCACGTTGCCCATCTGTAGAACATCGCCGTGATTCAGTTGCGCCTGCCTGACCATGACGTCGTTGATCCGCAGCGGTTGGCGTGGATTCTGGTTGCTGACGACGTAGTTCTCACCTGACGCGGCCGTTAATAACACAAGTGGCAGCCTGGGCAGGTCGCCGAGTCCCTGCTCCAGAGAGAGAAAGGGGCCGTCGAGCGTGATGCCAAGGCCGTCTTCGTAAGACGGGCTGTTCTGCCAGATCAGTTTGGGTGAATCAGACTCCATGGTGCTATTGCATTGGTGGGAGGATTCCCTGGCTGCCGATTTGAATGTCTCCATCCCCCGCCATGGGAACCCAGCCAGAATCCATCTTGCTGTTGGTTTCCGAAAGGACCTTTTGAAACTTGAGATAGGTCTCGAATGAGTCCCGGTAAACAATTGAAACAACGTAGCGTTTGTCAGGCTCGGGGAGTCCGTCCAGCATCTTGATCAGTTCTGGTTTGTCCGCCTCTGCATCAAGACCTGCCCCATTCTTCAGGAGCGCCACGTCTCCCTGCCAGTCGATGTGCTTGTTGCTGGGCTTGATCGAACCACCCGAATTCTGGCTGCCTGTGTACTCCTGAAGGGGAAAAACTTTACCATGCCGAAGAATGAAGAAGAAGGGCTTCTTGGTGGCCTTCTGTTCCACCGGCGGGCGTTTTACAGGGCGTGAATTATTCTCCCCTCCCCATTTGAGCAACTCCTTGCGCGCTTTTTCGATCTGCGCCCTGAGCTCTTCAATCTCCTTCGCAAGGACGGCCAGTTGGCCCGTCATGGTCAGCTTTGCAGCGGCTGCCTGGGCGATGGCCGCTTCAACGTTCTCTGTTGCAGCTCTTGCCTGTGCCTTCTTGTTCTGGTCCTTGAGATCCGCCGAATCAATCAGTGCCAGCAACTGGCTTCGCTGCACGACTAACTGGTTCAATCGGGCCACCAATTTCGCCAGTTCACCATGCGCGGCCACCTCGTTCGTCAACTTTTCGAGCAATGCCTTTTCAACCTGCAAGTCTTTCTCGGTGCCCGGCAGTTTGATCGCTGCAACGGCCTCTCCATGCTCATTGTCATCCGGGGTGCGTCCTGTCTGACGCATGAGCAGGGCCACCAGGATGGCAATGATGACAATGCCGCCGAAGGCATTGCACATCGTGTCCAGCAGCAGTTCAAGGCTGTCGTCCGAGTTGCTGGTTTTGCGGGCCATGGTGGTTCAGGGATTGGAGGCCGGAGCACCGGGGCCAAATTTGGGTGTCGAGGCCTCGCCCAGCGCGTCATAGCCTACCGAGAACTGGGTCTTGATGACCTCATTGCGGAGTTGATCAAAAAGGGCGACTCCGGAGGGCTTGACGTAAAAGAGGATGTACTTGGCGGCAGGGTCCAGAGCGCCCAGCAACTGGTTGATGGCCGCAGTCGCTGCCGCTCCGTCGTGCTTCGACTCCGGCGAGTTTTTTCCCATCGCGAACACTTCGATTCCGGTCCCCGAAACCACGACCGCCACGGGGGTCTTTTGGTCCTTCAGGCTGCCGACGGTGATGAACACGTCATTCTTGGCTTTGGACAGTTGATCCTCCAACTGCTTCTTGAGTTCGAAGAGTTTGTCGCGCTCGTCCGTCTTGCCCGCGAGATCCTTTTCCACCCCCTTGTTGTTTGCCTTTGCATCGGCGGCGTCCCCGGTCTGACTTGGCGGCTGCATGATGGAAAAATCTGCGGTGAGGTTTCGTTGGGTTGCAACGGCAACGAGGCGGGCGATCTCGGCCTCAAGGATCTTGATTTCCTTTTGGATTTCCTCCGCCTTGGGGGAGGTGAGAAGACCT
>DAORHS010000368.1:0-5177 GCA_035438165.1 Prosthecobacter sp. | reverse complement strand
CTTCGTGCTCGCGGGAAAGAGCGCGTTCGCGGTCAAAGGTGAAGGTGATGCCTTCGGCGGGCAGCGCGGGCAAGGCATCGGTGATGAGATTGTCGGGACGGATGAACCACGTGCGGTTGGTCATCTCCTCGACGTGCATGCCGAAGTGATCGAGCAGGCGGATGAAGAAGCGCTCGAAGTCGAGGCCGGCATCGACATCGCGAATGCGCTCAATCAAACGTGCAGCAAGACGAGGCTTGCAGGAATTGAGTTCGAGGAGGCGGTTGTGACCGCGTTCGAGCTTCTTGCGCACTTCGAGGCGCAACTTGCGGCTGCGTTTGATGAGACTGTCGAGTTTGGCGGCGTCAAAGCTGGCGCAGAGGGCTTCGATTTCGGCAGAGAAGCTGTGAAGAAGTTGTGTGGCTCCTTGCAGGCTGTGTTCGAAGGCGTCGAGACCTTCGTGATACCAGCGTGCGAGGATTTCGCCTTCAGAACCCGCAATGAAGGGCACGTGGATGTTGATCGTGCCCTTCTGGCCGATGCGATCGAGGCGGCCGATGCGTTGTTCGAGCAGTTCCGGGTCACGCGGCAGGTCATACAGCACGAGATGCTGCGCGAACTGGAAGTTGCGGCCTTCGCTGCCGATTTCGGAGCAGATCAACAAGCGTGCTCCTTCAGGATCGGCAAACGCGGCGGCGTGGCGGTCACGCTGCATGAGATTGAGTCCCTCGTGAAACAGAACGGCATGCACGTTGATCTCACGCAGCAGCCGCTCGTGAATGTCTTCGGCGAGTTTGCGCGTGCGGCAGATGAGAAGGACCTTCGCTTCGCCCAACTCACGCAGCGTGGCGGCGAGCCAGCGGATGAGCGTGTCTTCGGGGGTCGAATTTGGCTCGACCTCAAGCAGGCGGGCATGGCATTGGCGGGGCGGGAATCCCTGAATGACGGCACGGGTGTTCCGAAACATGACGCGGCCGGTGCCGAATTCGTCGAGCAGGTCCGCCACGAGGCGCTGGCGGGCGGAATCATCGCCTGCGGCGAGCTGAGCGGCGTGTTGTTGCACGCGTGGCGAGTGGCTGGCGAAGAGTTCACTGTCTTCAGCGTTCATCGCGCCGCCCTGCAAAATGCGGTCCACCATCTGCGCCACCTGCTCATAGCGGGTGGACTCGGCGAGGAATTCGTTCAGGGCACCATAGCGGTCGGGATCAAGAAGGCGGAGACGGGCGAAGTGGCCTTCGGCACCGAGCTGCTGCGGCGTGGCGGTGAGGAGGAGAACACCGGGGACGCGTTGGGCGATGGTTTCGACGACCTGATAGGCGACGCCGGGAGATTCGACGGTCCATTCGAGATGATGCGCCTCATCGACGATGAGGAGATCCCAGCCGGCATCCGCCGCCTGCTGCGCGCGTTTTTCCGAACCGCTGAGCAGCGAGAGCGGGCACAGCACGAGCTGGCTGTCGAGGAAAGGATTGCCCTCGGGATCGCCGGATTCGATGGCGGCACAGCGCTCTTCATCGAAGAGGCTGAACATCAAATTGAAGCGGCGCAGCAGCTCGACGAACCACTGGTGTGGCAGCGCATCGGGAACGAGAACGAGGATGCGTGAGGCACGGCCGGTGAGGTGGAGGCGATGAAGGATGAGACCGGCTTCGATGGTTTTGCCGAGGCCCACTTCATCCGCGAGCAGCACGCGCGGCAGGAGGCGGCCGGTGACATCCGCCGCGATGGACATCTGGTGCGGGATGGGATCGACCCGACCGCCGATAAAGCCGCGCACGGGCGAGGCCTGCATGCGACAGCGCCATTCGACGGCTTCGGCACGGAGCGCGAAGGCCTGCAGATCATCGACACTGGCGGCGAGCAGTCGCTCCTGCGGGCCGGCGAGACTGAGGGTGTCCGCGAGTTCGGACTCGGCGACACAGCGGACACCACAGTGGTAAATCAAAGCACCATCACAGGAGCTGACGGAGTCCACCGGCAGTCTGGCACCGTCGCGCAGAATGATGGTATCGCCCGCCTGGAAGCTGGCACGGCGCAGCGGCGCGCCATTGCGGGCGTAGCGGCGTTTTTCGCCGACTGCGGGGAAACGCAGGTCGATGAAGCTGCCTTCGACGCTGCTAACAATGCCGAGACCGAGTTCGGGCTCGCTTTGACTGATCCAGCGCTGGCCGGGTGCGGGGGATTCCATCCGGGCGTGGCGCTACTTCTTTTCCTTTTTGCCAAAAAGGCGGCCAAAGAAGGACTTTTTCTTCGGTTCCTCAGGAACTGGAGCCTGCTGGGGCTGCACCTGCTGCTGGGGCACGACCTGCCCCGGGGGGGCGACGTTCTGTGTGAAGTCGATGATGCCTGGCTTGATGGAGGGGGCGGCACGGGGGTCCACATTGACAACCTTGGGGGTTTTGGCCTTGCCATCGGCTCCGTACTCGTAGAGCACCTGCTGGTAGCACTGGCCGTTGAGGTTGAAGGAGCGCATCTCCTTGGCGCGGCCAAATTCATCGAAATAGACCTGGGAACGGGCGACGAGGTTGCCGCGGCCGTCATAAATATGGCCCTGCGTGGGCAGGCCGCGCTCGTTGAGGAGGTAGTGTTTCTTGCTGATGAGCGCCCCTCCGGCGTTGTAGGTGGCCTCGGTGAGCTCGTTGGTGGTCTTGTCCACGATGGTCTCGGAGTGCGAGTTGTCGGGATGGTAGGTGCTCTTGGCCACGATGGGCGTGGCGGCCGGGGCCGCACGCTGCGCGGAGGCAGATGTCAGCCAAAGAAGAACAAGAAAGGCAGAGCAGGATTTCATGACAGAAACGATGATGGCCTCCAGAATAACGCCCACTTCCGCCCCGACAACGATTAATCCCGACTCCTCCGCCCTTCCTTCCGTCATGTTTTCCTCCACCGATTTCTCCTGGGCCGATTTTCTCACGCAAACCATCGCTGACTTTGGCTGCACCACGGGCACCCTGCACCGGCTGGACCCCGCAGACCGCCATCTCAAGCTGGTGGCCCACCAGGGCATCCCCGAGGCGCTGATGCCGATCATCCAGTCGATCCCGGTGGGCAAGGGCATCGCCGGCGTCGCGGCTGAGCGCAAAGAACCCGTGGAGATGTGCAATCTGCAAACCGACACCTCCGGTGTGGCGAAACCCGGCGCGAAACAGACGCAGGTGCAAGGCACGCTGGCCGTCCCCGTGCTCGACGGCGGGCGCCTGTGCGGCACCCTGGGCATCGGCAAGCTGGAGCCCTATGACTTTACAGCAGAGGAAAAGGACCGGCTGATCGCTATCGCACGCAGCATTGCGGTTCGGCTGCTGCCAGATTAATCCACCCAGTGAAACGTCCGGCATGCCACCGCTGGCAGACCGGGAGTCTCAAGGAACAGGCTCATCAGATGCTGGAACGGCGACGACGGCGGAAGAAGAGCCCCAGGAGGCCAAACATCATCAGCAGCATGCGGGACGGCTCAGGAACGACGATGAGGATGCCGTAGGCACCAAAGGCAGTGGTGTCCCAGGCGAGACCGAAGCTGGAGATGTCCACCAGATCGAGATTGCCGGCCGTCGGGTTGGCACCGCCAATGAAGCCGCTGGTGTAGCTGAAGTTCATCGCGGTTGCCTGGGTCCAGTCGATCAGATTGAAGACCTGACCGTAGGAGACACCGGCCAATCCAGAATCAATCACGCGGATGGAACCATCTCCATAAGCAGCAGAAGCACGGGTGCCGACAGTCAGATTCGAGCCAGCCCCAGTGAGATTGATGAAGTCATGCTCGGTGCCTGCCGGGGCGACGTTCCAGGTGGCCAGGGCTTCAGCGCCATCGGCACCCACTGCTCCACCGTTATCCGCAGCGCTGTTAAAGAGGGCCAAGGCATTGGCATAAGTGCCGCCGTTGTACTCATACTGACCGTTGATGAACGTGATCGCGGACGCGTTGGTCGGGCTGGTGATACTGAGCTGGATCTGGGAGCCGTTGGCCACGGTGAGGGCGGTGGCACTGGCGGCGGTGATCGTCAGGGTGCCATTAACTCCAGGGGTGGCACCCGGTGTGAGGATGCCGACGCTGGTTGCGCTGCCCACAGTGACAACACCGTCAACGGTGCCGGTGGCTCCCAGGGTCGCTGCATTGGCGAGAGTACCGCTGGTTTCGCCAACCGTCACTGCGGTGGTGCCGTTCAGGCTGGTATAAAGCGCACCGTTGCTGACGGCGGTGCTTCCAGTGTAGTTGTTGTTGATATGGGACAGGGTGGTGGTGCCTGTGCCAGCCTGCTCGAACGAACCCGACCCGGTGATCTGCTGGGAGGTGCTGAAGGCATTGCTGCGATTGATCACCAGCGCACCGTTGTTGGTGATGGCCCCGGCCGTGCTGATGGTGCCGGTGGTGCCGCCAGTGCCGACCTGAAGGGTGCCGCCAGTAATGGTGGTCGTTCCAGTGTAGGTGTTGTCAACCGAGAGGATGACCTTGCCGGCACCGACTTTCTCCAAGTTCATGCCCGTGCCGGAAACCACACCGCCGAGTGTCAGAACGGCTCCTGCGGCTGCTCCGATGGAGCTGCTGGTGGCCATGCTGACCGTTCCAGTGACGGTGGCAATGCCCGTGCCGACAAGAGCGCCCGTGGATGAGACGCCTGTGCCATTGATGGTCACGTTTTCACCGACAGTGACTCCACTGATGTTCAGCGCACCTCCAGAGTTCACTGTGGTGGCACCAGCCGTGGTTCCAAGACCGGAGGCGTTGGAAACGATCACTGTGCCGCCATTGATCGTGGTGGCACCGGTGTAGGTGTTGGCGTTGGCGAGGGTCAGGGTGCCGGAGTCGTTCTTGACGAGAGTCCCAGCTCCCGTAGCGATGATCCCGTTGATCACCGTGTTGCCTGCACCTTCCACGGTCAGGGCGAAGGCACCCGTGATACCACCGTTGATGCTGAGCGTTCCGGCATCCGACTGGATGGTCGAGGCGCTGCCCAACGTCACCGCGCCATTGTAAATATTGCTGCCACTCAGATTACGGAGAGCACCGCCGCTGGTGTCGGCACCGACGTCGGCACCATCACCATTCAGGGTCAGCGACTCACCAAAGATCGCGATGTTGCCTTGGAGTTCGAGAGAGCCATTGGCGGTCACCGTGGTGGCTCCGGCGGTGGCACCAAGGGCAAGATCATTGGCGGCGCTGAGGATGCCATCGCTGATGGTGGTCAGGCCTGTGTAGGTGT
>DAORHS010000367.1:0-5178 GCA_035438165.1 Prosthecobacter sp. | reverse complement strand
TGGATGAGCGCGGTGAGGGGATCGAGCACTTCGTAGAGCTCCAGCGTGCTCGCGCCCTCGAGCCACTTCGTGATCCAAAGGCCGCGAAGCTGGAGGTTTTTGAAGATGAGAAATTTGTTCGGCACCTTCAGGCTGCGGCGGCTCATGGCGCCGTAGGTCACCAGGATGCCTTCGGGGCTGAGCAGGTCCATCAGGTGAATGGCGCTGTCGCCGCCCACGGCGTTGGTGGCCAGCTTCACCGGTTCGTGGCCCACGATCTTTTTGGCTTCGGCCACGCCCTCGTCGGTGTCCAGAACGACAACATCCGCTCCCAGGGCTTTCAGTTCATCGGCCAGTTCGGCGCGGCGCACGAAATTGATCGTGCGCAGGCCGAAGTGGTGCGCGAGCTGGATGAATGCGCGGCCCACGCCGGAGTTCGCGGCGTTCTGCGCCACCCAGGCGCCTTCCGGGAGCTTGGTGTAATGCTTGAGCAAGGCCCAGGCGGTGACGGGATTGATTCGCAGCATGCTGGCCTGCACGCGGTCGATTTGCGGCGGCACCTTCGCGAAATGATGTTCCGCCGCGGTGAGATGCTGCGTCCAGCAGCCGGTGCCGAGCAGGGGGATGACGACATCTCCCTTCGCGAGCGACGTCACGGCGCTGCCGACCGCCTCGACTTCACCACAGCCTTCATGGCCGGTGATGCAGGGCGGATGCGCGGCACGGCCGTAGGTGCCCTCGATGAAATTGAGGTCCGCCGGATTCACCGGCGCATAGCGCATGCGCACGCGGACCTCGTGCCCTTCGGGCGGCGCAAGCTCGCGCTCTTTGAGTTCAAGAACTTCGGCAGGATTGCCGGTGCGGTCGAATTGAAGAAACTGGGACATGGTGAACTAGATTACGTCGGGGAAAGTCGCTGGCGCTACCTCTAAGCGGTTTTCATGACGGGAAAAACAGAACCTTGCGGTTTCAGGCCACGGATTCAGACGGGCCTCCGTTTCTCCATACGGCAATCTCGCCGTGACAGTGCCTCATCCGGCGCAACGAACCACGTGACCGCCAGCATGCGACTTGGGCGCGTGAGCAAGGTTTGATTTGAGTCACTCCACGCTTCCGTTGGCATCTCAAGGAAGCCTTTTGATTTTCAAGGAGAGACCTGTTGATGCGTCGCAGATCGCCTTCAGCGGATCATGTTCTCTATCATTCCCGTTTTAGCCCCGCATTGTGTCCAACCGCAGGATGCGGAAAACCGGACGGCCGGTGGTGTGGGAGCCTTGACGGGTGCAAATCCCGTCAGGGCCACCCGCTCCTTTGACAGGCTCGACACGTAGATGCGACGGCCCTACGTCGTGCCGTTGGGACGGGAGGCGATCAGTTTGCCGTAGGTGCTGTCTGTTCGAATGGAGTCGCGTGCGGCGCGGGCTTGCTTGGCGAGGCTGATGCTGCCGAAATGGCTGCTGGCGATCTCTGCGGCGGCATCGCGCACGGATTCATCGGCAGTCATGCGGTTGATCATGGCATCCCAGTTCAGGAACAGGCGCCACTGATGAGAGGCGACGAGATGTCGGGTGTCGGCATCGGTCTTCGCGTTGGAGCTGCCCGAAACCGACCGCAGCTTCGTCAGAGCGACGGGGTAGTCGTTGGCCGCCATGCTGTTGTATTGTTCGAGGGTGAAGGATTGGCCGGCCTTCTTCCAGGCGTCGAAGATCTGACCGTCGATGGCAAGGGCGGGGAGCATGAGGAGGAGAAGATGATCGCGCGAGCCGCTTTCGGGTCCGGCTTGGAGGCCGTTGGCGGCACTGGCCTGCGCCTTGAGATAGTCACCCGTGCGCCACTCGGAGACGCCGCGCATCATCCAGGCATTCGCCTTGAGCCGGGGATCGGGGAGTGCGCTGATCGTCTCATCAGTGAGCTGACTGAGCACCTGGCCATAGCCGGAGGGGACGCTCTGACCGAGGGCGACGAAGTTGTCCTGACGTGAGGCGGCGTCGAATGTGCGCTGGGTGCGTTGGAGATCGAACACATGCTGGGTCTGCTGGCAGGCGCCGCAGAGCAGGGAGATCAGCAGACAGGCGAACAAAGAGAAGCGGCTTGGATTCATGACTTAGACGGTGTGGTTGAGGATGAGTCTGGCGGTGCTAATGACGGCGGCGGTTTCGGTGAGGGCGAGATCGTCCTGCAGCACCTGGAGGAGCAGCTCCTCGATCAAGACGGGCAGGTTGGCGCCATTGACGCGGTTTTGCAGGTCGCCGGAAGCGAGGTCGAGTGCCGTGGTGATCGTGGCCTTGACGGGTTGTTTGAGCTTGGTGCCGAGCAGGCCTTCCAGGTTCGCGGAGACGACGGGCAGGATGCTGGTGACGATGCTGACAAACACATCCCGGCTGACGAGCCGGCGCGGATCCTTGTGTTCGATCACGGCGGCGGCGGCCTGCTGGGTGATCTGGAAGAGGACGTTGTCGCGCACGTTGCTGGTGTCGAGGTTAAGCAGCTTGTCGGCATTGAGCACGCCGGTTTTCAACGCGGCCTCCACCAGCGTGAGAAAGCCTTCGCCGGTGACGAGTTGTTTGGGATCGTTCCCCAGCGCCTTGGCGGTGGAGCCGATGATCTGGGCGAGCACCGTTTTCACTTCATCATCGTCCACGCCGTGCAGCAGTTGTTCGGGATGCTTCGAGACTTCGGCGAAGGCGATCTGCGCGAGTTCGACGAGCTGACGCTTGGAGAGCAGGTCGCGAGCTGTGGCATCGCCCGCCAGACGTTTGCCGAGGCCGTTGGCGAGCGCGGTGATGGTGTCGGCGAGGATTTGTTTGTCGGGATCGTTCGGATCGATGAGCGTTTCGACATTCTCGGTCACGGCCGCGAGCGCTCCCTGCACGATGGCGGAAACGGTTTCCGGCCCGAAGACTTTGACCGCCTGTGTGGTGGAGAGCGCGGAGACCGTGCTGCTGATGAGGGCGGCGATCATTTTCTGATCGGAGAAGACGCCGCTGTTTTCCGCCACGGCCTTGAGCGCGCTGTGGTAGAGCAGTTCCAGCGACTCGTTGGTGAAGAGGTTCTCCTTGCCGTCGATGCCGGTGATGACTCCGGAGAGCGTGGTCTTCACGAGCTCCTTCGCCTTGTCGTCATCGGGCAGGAAGAGATCGATGTTTCCCGTGAAGGCGGCGGCCCCGCCTTTCACCACACTGGAGGAGATGCGTTTGATCAAATCTCCCCGACGGCTGCGCGCGGCGACGGAACCGAGCGCTTCATAATCATCCAGCAGCGACTGGGTGACACCGCCCACGAGCGTTTGCAGCCGGCGGTCGTCGTCGAGCAGAGTGACGTTGTCCTGCAGCGTGCGCAGGGAGGCGTGCATGACGTGAAACAGGAGGTCCCTGGGCGTGGCCTCGGAGAACTTGATCTCGTGGAGATTGCTGATGAAGGAGACGAGGACCTGCCGGGTGCCGCTGTTCCTGCCGAGCTTGTCGGGATTGAGAGCGAAGTAGTCGATGCCGATTTCCGCGACGAGACCGACGACGCGTTGAAGGGCGGGCGGGGCCCCCTGACCGTCCGCGACCTGGTCGAGCCCTTTCATCTGCTGGATGATGCTCAGCGCGTCCTGAGGCGTGCCTGCCTCGATGTTCATGAGGGTGCGGTAGGCGTTCACTTTGTCCGCATTGGTTTTCACCCAGGCGAAGGCGGCGCCCGGCTCGCGCAGTTCCTTGTGATCGCGGAAATAGTCGATGGCATCGGACTCGAGTTCATCACCGCCGATGTCGCCCACCGGCAGAACCGCCGCATGCTCATGGGTGTGATCGATGAGAATCTTCTGGGCTTTGTTCGCCAGTTTGATGCCTGCCTGAATCGCGAAGATGATGGTGGCTGGATTGATCATGCGGTGACCTTTTGGGTGAAGATTTGCCTGGCCGGAATGGGATTAAGACGATCAGGCGATCTGCTGACAAGCCAATAATGAGGAGACGCAGGGCCGACCTGCGGGTGGACCGGAAACCGGACGCGAAATGAAAAAGGACACGGCAGACGGCTGCTGATGCCGGAGTGAAAAGGGAGGGGCTTGATGAGGGGGGCGCGAATGCGCTATGCTGAAGGAGATGAGAGGACTCAGAGTGCTGCTTCCAATGAGCCTGCCGCTGCTTGCGCTGGGACTGGTGGCGTGTGGACAGATCGGGGAGACGGCTGTGGAAGAAGTGAAGAAGGCCATGCCCGTGGTCCATCAACGACTGGTGGTGAGTGTGGAGGAGCAGATGCTGGTGACGTTTGACCGCGACCAGCCGAAGCGGCTGTACCCGGTGAGCACCTCGCGCTTCGGCGTGGGCAACAAGCGAGGGTCCTACAAGACGCCGCTGGGTCGGATGGAGGTCGTGGAGATCGTGGGAAAGGGGCTCCCTGCAGGGGCCAAGCTGAAAGCCAGGATGCCGACGGGGGAAGTCGTTCCGGTGGATGCGCCGGGGCGTGATCCGATCGTGACACGCGTGCTGCGTTTGCGCGGAATGGAATCGCAGAACTCATGGGCGCTAGACCGGGCGATCTACATCCACGGCACGCCGGAAGAGGCGAAGCTGAAGACCCCCGCCTCTTATGGCTGCGTGCGGATGGCTTCATCTGACATCATCATTCTGTGCAAATGGGTGAAGCCGGGGGCGAGGGTGGACATCGTGCGTGGGAAGCTGCCGTCACCGGATCAACTGCCTCCCTGAAGAGCATCATCCGTTCGGGGGCGGGCTTGAGGGAAGAAGGGATTGAGGTATGAATGAAGCACTGTAATGAGTGGTGTCCGCTATTTCGCCGAATCTTCATGTCCCCACCCACCCAGCAACGTCGTCAGATTCTCAAAACCGTCGCGCTGACGGTGTTCGGCACGCTGGTGGTGTGGTATCTGGGCGCGATCCTGAGCTTTGCCTTCAGCTCCTACGGGTTCAACAACCGCTTCTCGGAGGTGGCGCTCCAGCACCACTGGTGGTTCCTGGTGTGGAGCAATCTGGTGGTTCTCAAAGGCTACCTGCTGGTGGCGGCTGGCTATGTGGTGGTGATTTACCCGCTGGTGCGGATGTGGGGCAGGGTGCGGTCGTTTGAGCGCTGGGGCGTGGTCTGGCGCACGCTTCTTTTTGCCGGGCTGCTGTACGGGTTTTTCATCGTGAAGCTGATGCTGGCGAAGCCGTATTTCGGTGACTACCGCTATCTGCTGGGCTGGTATGCCGCCCT
>DAORHS010000366.1:0-5192 GCA_035438165.1 Prosthecobacter sp. | reverse complement strand
CCATGATGCCACTGTTTGGATAAGGCCCGCTTTCCACGCCCTAGCGGGCCGGCTGGGCGCTCCCCTGGCCGTCCAGCACGGCCACCATCGCGATCTCGACAAGAAGCTTCTGAACACTGCAGTTCGTGGCTGCGAAGCTGTGCTGAAGCCCGTCCAATGTCTGCGTGCCATAGGCCGGCGGCGCTTGTTTCACGAAATGATTGAAGAGCTGCCGGATGAAGGCGCGGTGCCCGGCGGGATTGTCGGCCACGTAGTTCACGATGTCGCGCGGTCCGGTGAGGCGCACGCTGCGGCCTTCGTCGTCAGCGAATTCACCGACGGCATTGACGGGCTTGTTGTTGTCCTTCGTGCGCCAGCGGCCGATGGCGTCGAAGTTCTCCAGGCTGAAGCCGAGCGGATTGATCGTGGAGTGGCAGGACATGCAGGTGTTGTTGCGTGTCAGTTCGGTGATCTTCTCGCGCATCGTGAGCTTCGGATTGAAATGGCTCTCATCAAAGGTCACCGCCATGGGCGGCGGACGCAGCGAGAGGCCGACGATGTTGCGCGTGAGGAAGACGCCGCGATGAATCGGTGACGTCGCACGGCTGGAGGCCAGCGAGGCGAGCAGATACGGATGCGTGACCACGCCCGCCCGCTGCTTCGGATCAAACGACACGCGCTGAAAATCCCCGCCCTGCACGGGCTTGCCGTAGAATTTGCCGAGGCGGTCGTTCAGCAGCAGGTAATCGGCCCGCAGCAGCTCGCGGTAGTCGGAGTTTTCACTCCAGACGATCTGGTCGAGAAATTCGAGCAGTGATTCCCGCAGATCAGCCAGCACCTGGTCGTCGAAGCCTGGAAAAACCTTCGGGTCCTTGGCATTGCCTTCGGCGCGTTCCAGTTCCAGCCAGTGATGGAAGAAGCCTTGCAGTTTCGCCCTCGTGCGCGTGTCCGGCAGCATGCGCAGAGCCTCGGCGCGGATTTGCGCAGGCGTGTTCAGTTTTCCAGCGGCGGCGGTTTGCATCAGCTTCTTGTCAGGAATGGAATCCCACAGGCTCAGCGCCAGCCGCGAAGCGAAGCTGAAGTCGTCCGGCTTTTCGGTTTCGCGCAGCTCCGGATACAGGAACTGCGGCGACTTGAGCGTGAAGAGCACCACACGTTTCACCGCCTTCTCTGGACTGCCGGCACTTCTGAACTGCGTTTCGACGTAAAGCTCTTTTTGCTCCTCGCTGAGCGGACGGCAGAAGGCGGCCTCCACAAAAGTGAACGCGAACTTCTTGAGCTTCTCGACGCGGTCGGCGGCTCCGTCTTTCGTGCCGGCGAGTTCGTTGAGCTTTTCCTCCACATGCTCCGCAGTGGCGATGGCCGCCTCGGTTGTGGCCTGGTCCCAGCCTTTGGAGATCGATGTGCCGCGTTCATAGCCCACACTGCGGTCGTCGGCGGGGAAGTTGGTGCTCACGATCGTGAGTTCGCGTGGTCGGTCTGTCCGCAGCGCCTGCGGCGGGATGATCTCAGCGACGCCATGCGGGGGCTTCCACCAGAGTTCGATGGAGGAGGACTTCTCCTTGAACTTGAAGTGGTCCAGCACCAGGCGGTAGGCGCGGCCACCGACGAGGAAGAGGCTCTTTTTCTCTTCGCGCACCTGCGGCCCGGCGCTCACCCAGGCGTCGATGAGCGCGTTGCCTTCGGAGGTGTCATTGATCCACAGGCGCGCACCGTTTTCCGTCTTGAGGATGAACTCATACACGCCGGTCTCCTCGGCCACCACGCTGCCCTCCCAGCGGTTTTCAAACTGCTCCGTCTCCGTCTTCTCGGGATCGGGGCTGCCCGCGCCAAAGTGGAACGCCACCTGGCCGTCCACGCGCTCCAGTTTGTAGTTCGGCCGCTTTTTCTTGATACCCTGCTTCGGCGTGGTGTCCACGGCCTTCTCGCCGGGCTTCGGCAGCTCGGTGCCGCGATACACCGCCTTCAGCCCCTGTTCTTCGAGCACCGGTCGGTCAAACCCCGGTCCCATGCGAAAACGTCCGATCAAATCCATCACCGAGGCCCGGTACTGCGTGATCGTCAGCCGGCTCAGATCCTTCTTGGGCGGGTGAGCGCGTGCCTGCGCCTCCGGCGAATAAAACGCCTTGTAAACATACGCCGCCACCTGCTTCGCCTCTTCGCCCACGCAGAGATGCTCCTTGTCCTCCGGCATCGTGCGGTCGATCTTGCGTGCCAGCGCGTCCACGGAGAGTTCGCCGACGAGCTTGTCATCGTACTTGTCCTTCACGCCCTCGCCATTGGCGCCATGGCAGTCGGCGCACAGTTTTTTGTAAAGGACGGCGCCGGGATGCTCCGCCGGTGCGGCAAAGGCGCACGTCGTGAACAACCACAGGACAGGCAGTGGAAAAAGGGCTTTGGGGGATGGAACAGCCATGAGGGGGGGATTTGAAACGGCTGTGAGATCAAAGCTGCTCGCCGCTCCGCTCTTTCACTCTCCTGGCCTTCCAATGACGGGATTCTTGGCCCTGAATAGGCCTAAACGGTCAGAGTGCCGAGGCGCTCGGCGTTTTCCCAAATGCGCAGGTGGGCGCACTCCTGACGATGTTCATTCGCCACTTTGACAAATCGGTTCAGATTGCAGCTTCAAGTCCGTTTATAACTTCTTCCATGCCTCCAAGACCCCTCCTTTGTGCTCATGTCCCCTGTGGGATTTCTCGTCTTTGGAATCCTCCCATCTTCGCAGGCCAGTCCGGGACTGCTTTCACACCATGATGAAGCGAAAGCCCTTGAGGAGAGCGGCGTGTCTGCCGCGCTCGCCCCAAAGCGCCGCCCGCATCCGCTGGCAGCCAGTCCTCTTTTTTCTTCTGGGCTTGGTTGTTCTTCTTGGCGTTTACAGTCCCGCCTTAAACGGTGGGTTCGTCTGGGATGACGATGCCTGGACGACCAAGCTGCTGCCTCTTTTTACCACTTCCGGCGGACTCGTTCGCATCTGGGCCAATGATCCACTGCTCCAGCAGTACTATCCGCTGACCGCCAGCACTTTCTGGCTCGACTGGCAGCTCTGGAAGGGGTGGACGCTCCCCTACCACGTCGAAAACGTCCTTCTCCACGGCTTCTGCGCAGGTTTGCTCGGACTCGTCCTGACCCGTCTGCGTCTCCCCGGAGCTTGGCTTGCCGCTGCCGTCTTCGCTTTCCATCCTGTCATGGTCGAATCCGTGGCCTGGATCACCGAGCGCAAAAACTCCCTTTCGCTCGCTTTCACTCTTGCCGCCCTTCTTGCCTATAGCCATGCTGTTAACGACTGGCAGCCTGACCAGCGTCTCCGCCTCCGACCGTGGGTGTTCGCCCTCCTCTTTTGCCTCGGTGCACTCCTCGCTAAAGTCACCGCTTTTGTTCTTCCGCCCGCCCTTCTCCTTATCGCCTGGTGGAAACATGGTCGCCTTCAATGGCGGCGTGATGTCCTGCCCGTCCTTCCCTTTTTCTTGGTTGCCTTCGCTCTCGGTAGCTTCGTTTGGTGGTTGGAATCCTGCCATGTAGGCGCGGAGGGCGGCGAATTTCAGGCCTCCATCACTCAGCGTATTCTCAGTGCAGGTCGCGCCTGTTGGTTCTATCTCTGGAAGCTGCTCTGGCCCTCTGGGCTTAGTTTCATCTACCCGGACTGGCGCACGCAGCCCGCTCAGCTCTGGCACTGGCTCTTTCCTCTCAGTATTCCTGCCATTCTCTTCACAACGTGGTTTTTGCGCGGGCGGATCGGCCGGGGCCCCCTTGTCGCCCAACTGCTCTACCTCGGTGCCATCTTCCCGGTCAGTGGCATCTTGAATGTTTACGGCGCGCTTTTCTCCCCCGTTTGGGACCACTGGGTGTACGTCCCTGCCATCGCTCTCATCGCGCCGCTCTGTGCGGTGATTGCCACCCGCGTGAAGCTCATCGTCTGCCTTCCTGTCGTCGCCCTGCTCGCTGCTCTCAGTTGGCAGCAGTCGGCACAGTATATCGGCAAGGAGGAACTCTGGCTCGAAACCATCCGCCGCAACCCGGAAGCTTGGATCGCTCATACGAATCACGGCATCGCCCTCTCGCTTCAGGGCCGTCACGAAGAAGGTGCCCGGTTCCTGCGTCAGGCCATCGAGGTGCGCCCCCATTATCCCAAAGCCTACGCCAATCTCGGCGGCATCCTCCTTCGTCAGGGAGACCACGCTGGTGCCATTGAAGCCTACGAGAAGGCCATGCAGCAGGATCCCTCTCTCACGGCATTCTCCCGCTACAACATCGGCGGGGCAATGCTCATGATGAAGCGCCAGCCCGAGGCCCTGGAGCAGCTCCACGCTTCCTTCGCCCTGGATCCCACGAACACCCAAGTCCTCACCACCCTCAAGAGTTTCAATTCAGTGCCAGAGCCGCTTCCGGCCGGTCCCACCTCTGCCGACCATATCCGCGCGGGTCTCGCTGCCCTTCAGGGCGGTCGCACGCCTGAGGCCGCAGGGAGATTCCTTGCCGCTCTCGATCTCGATCCTCAACAGTTTGACGCCGCTTACAACTACGCCGATCTCCTCCTCCAGCAGGGGCGTGCACGCGAAGCCGTGCCTCTTTTGGATGAAGCTCTCCGTCAGCAGCCCGACCACTCGCTCGCTCGTCACAACCGCGCCATCGCCGCCGCCCAGCTCGGCCAGTTTGCCGTTGCCCGCCGTTTTTATGAGGAGGTTCTCGTTCGCGATCCCTCCCAGGTCGGATCCTCGAACAATCTCGCGTGGCTTCTCGCCACCTGTCCTGATGAGCAGGTCCGGGACGGTGCCAAAGCGGTAAGCCTTGTCCAAAACGCCCTCGCCAAAATGGGGAACGCTCATCCTGTCCTCGCGCGAACTCTCGCCGCCGCTCTCGCCGAATGCCACCGCTTCGACGAAGCGGTCACAACCGCTCAAACCGCCTTGGAGGCGGCTACCTGCGCTGGCAGCCAACCGCTCGCGGACTCTCTGCGAGAGCACCTCGCCCGCTACCGCCTCGGCAAGCCCGTACGTGAAGGTGCCGTCGCGAATTAAGCCGCTCGGCTCCCTTGTTCACTCATCCGGGTTCTTCCCCGTTTCCTCCTTATAGGCGGCCTGCTTGGCGCGAACCCGCTCAATCGGCCAGCCAGTGAGGCGTGCGGCGTTTTTGGCCTCCTCCTCAAAACGTTTTGGCAGTTCGGCGAAGTAGGCCTTGGCCACTTCGCTCTTCGCCTTGCCGCGCCAGGGGTGATT
>DAORHS010000365.1:0-5212 GCA_035438165.1 Prosthecobacter sp. | reverse complement strand
TTCTGGTGCGCATCCCCGTCATCAAGCACCTCTTCGGCAGCACCAAGACCAGCAAGGAGCGGCGGGAGATGATGATCTTCGTGCAGCCGCGCATCCTGCCCGACGCCACCTCCCACATGCTCGAGCAGGCGAAATTCGGCGACTACAGCGCCAACTTCGACGAGGCCGCAGGATTTGCCGGCATGCCCGAGACGATGGTCCCACGGGCCACGCCTGTGGCTGACAGACCCAATGACCTGCTGCCTGCGCCATATCCAGATGAAGCCGGGCCGAAGAAGGGGCTGTTTGGCAAAATGAAGGGCTGGTTTCAAAAATCGAAATCAGAGTGACAGGCTGAGGATCGTTCCGGCCTGAGCCTGGATTTCAGAAACAGAACCGGTGCCGCCAAAGTACTTGGCCCCGCCTGCGTTCTGAGGTGTAATGATTCGCATGAGCCAGAACACCGCCACCGCCTCCAGCTTCGCCCCCGTGGCGCAGCGTGTGCAGGTGTGGGTGGTGCTGCGGCGCTGGCTGGCGGTGCTGCGCATGACGCTGCTTCCGTCCTCACTGGTTCTCGTGCTGCTTGTACTGACGGCGCTGCGGGGTTCAGGGGCGGCTCTCACTCCATGGCTCGGTTTGCTCGCGTGGCTCGCTGGAAGTCTGGTCTATGCCTGGTGGCGCAGGCCCGGCGAGTTCAGTGCACTGGCGCTTTGGGATCAGGCGGCGGGACGTCGTGAGGCGTTTGCCTCCGCGTGGTGGTTTGAGCAGCGCTCTGAAGACAGTGAGACGGCACGCGCTCACATCGACGCACAGCGTGAAGTTTTAACGCATGCGCTGCCAGCCTTGAGAAAAGACCTGCCGCTGAAACCGGACCGCTGGCTGATGGTGCCGCTGCTCATTGCGATTCTCGGCAGCTTGATCAGCATGGTCACCGCTCCGCCTTCGGAGGTGGTGGTCATGGATGAGGAGATGACCCGCAAGGCCACCGAGGAAGCTCAAAAGCTCGCGCAGACCGACTGGGAGAAGAAAAAGCTCGCTGGTCTCAAGGAGGAGGAGAGCAAACAGGTGCAGGATTTGAAACAAAAGCTGCAGCAGACCGCCGCAGACCTCGCGAACGCAGGTGGCAAAGACGCACGTGACGTGCTGGCTGAACTCGAACGCCGTGCGCGGGATGCGGAAAAACTCGCGGATGAACTCGACAACGGCAAGGAAGCCTGGGCTTCGGAGAAACTCATCGATGCATTGCGCAAACACGCCGACACCGCCGATCTGGGAGACTCCGTCGCCGCGAAGAATGCCAAAGCTTCGGCAAAGGCCGCCGAGACGCTCGCCAGCCAGCTCAAGTCACCGCAGCTCGGTGCTGAGGCGAAAGAGCGGATGAATGAAACCCTCAAGGACGTGCAGCAGCAGGCGGACAAGGAGGACCGCCAGCGCACCGTCGGTCAGAACGTGCTCGCGGCAGGTGATCAGATGCAGCAAGGAAAACCCGCAGGAGCAGGCGAAGAATTCCAAAAGCTGGCCGACAAGCTGCGCGATCTCGCCCTGCGTGAGCAGTCGCGCAACGAACTGCAGCAGCTTGCGCAGCAACTGCGTGATGCAGGCAGCAACATCGCCGGACAGAATGAGAGCAGCAGCGGTGCCATGCAGCAGATGAGCCAGGTGGGGCAAAACGGTTCGCAGGGCCAGCAGGGCAGCACCCCGCAGGTCGGACAGGCACAAAGTTCACCGCAGGGGCTTAATCCGCCCGGCATGGGCCAGTCCGGGCAGCAGAATCAAATGCAACAGCCGCAGGGCGGGCAGGGGCAGGGCCAGCCGCAGCAGATGCTGACCATGGGGCAGGGGCAGCAGGGCCAGCCCGGACAGCAGGGTCAGCCTTCCAACGGCCAGCCGATGCTTCTCGCGCCTGTGCCCGGCGGGGCCAAGCCGGATGAAAAAACGCCCATCATCATCATGCCCGGCGATCCAAACCCCGCCGATCCCAATGCTCCGCTCCTTGCCATCCCCGGTTCAGGCCTTCAGCCCGGCGTTGGCAAAGCCGATCTCAACAACACGCCCACGCAGAAGCAGGCCAGCGGCAGTCAAAGCGTGGTCCAAGCCCAGCAGAACAATGAAGGTCAGAGCACCGTGCGCAGCGTCGAAGGCGGCGCCCGCACCGAGCAATCCGCCCGCACCGCCACGCAGACCGCCCTCGAAGCCATCCAGGCCGAAGAAGCCGCGCTTGATGAAGCCGCCCTGCCGCCCGCACGCCGCGAGCAGGTGCGGCGCTACTTCAACGAGTTGCGGAAGCGGTTTGAGACGAAGTGAATCAACTCACATCAAACTCAACAACGCCTCGCGCACCTGGGCCTGCCATTTGCCGAAGTAGGCGAGGCGTGCCTGGAGGATTTGGAGATCCTGTAAAGCCGTGGTGTCGCCGCTGCTGAGGCGGGTGTCGAAAGCGGGGAGCGTTTCAAGCAGCGCAGAGCGTTCGCTGTCGAGGGTGGTGCCAAGCTCTTCGAGCTGCTCCCGCAGCCGCATTTCATCCGGAGACAGCAGGGCTTTGGCGAGGGCGGAGGTGGCGGACTGCCGGCGTTTGAGAAAGGCCGCCACGTTTTGCAGCACCGGGCCGAGCTGGCTGAAAAGCGCCATCATCGAGTCGTCGATGGGCACGGTGCGCCACGGAACCTGATGAAGTTCGAGCAGGTGCTTGAGGCGTTTCTCCGGCGTCTGCAGCGTTTCGTAGGCGGCATTGATCTCGGCGGAGCTGGCCGTGTCGCCTCCGGGCTGGTCGGGATGGGCGCTGCGGCTGGCGGCCAGCCAGGCTTTTTGCAACGCCTCATCATCGAGCGCGGCGATGCGCGGGAGTCCGAGAAGAGCGAAGGCGTTCGACATTGCGATCAGGCGGAGAAGCTTTCGCCGCAGGAGCAGGTGACGACGGCGTTGGGGTTTTTCACTTTGAAGCCCCCGCTCTGAATGTCGTCGCTGTAATCAAGCTCCGACCCGGAGACAAACAAAGCGCTCTTCGGGTCGATCACGACGCGCACCTCACTGGAGGTCACCATGATGTCGCGATTCGCGGGGCCATCGACGAGATCCATCTTGTATTGCAGGCCGGAGCAGCCGCCGCCGATGACGGCGACGCGCAGTGCGCCGTTTTCCGCACGTCCCTGCTTCTTGAGCAGGCCGAGCAGGCGGCTGGCGGCGTTGGGCAGCACCTTGATGAGTTTTTCGTTGCCAATTTTGTAACTGGGGGCGGTGGCGGTCATGAATGGCTTGAGAGTAGCGCAAGGGGAGGGAATGACGAATGACGAATTTTCCGAATGGCGAATGAATGAGCAAGCTCAACAAGGCTTGAGCCGTTACACGCTGCGCCTCTCTCAAATCATGAAGCGCTTCACACTCCTCATTCTTTGCCTTGCCCTGCTTGCGTCATGTCAGTTGCCCCAGGATTATCGCGCGGGCAGCGTGGCCGAGGCGCGGGCCTATGCGCAGAAAGCGGTGCAGGCCGGGGTCATTCACAAGGGCGGCGAGCTGGCGCTGATCGCGCAGAAGTCGGCAGGCCAACCCATGGAGGGCAAATGGGATCCAGCGAAGATCGACCGTTACATCGCGAAGTTTGTGGCTGAGAACCCGAGCCTCGTGAAGGTCAATCTGGCGGCCACTCAGGGGAGGATCAGCGAGAAGGACAGGGTGCTTTACACTCGAATACTGGAAAGGGAAAAACAAATGGCTGCTGAAAATCTGGCTGATACTGGGTCGCTCAATCGAGCTGCCGGGGATATCCCGATCTTTCGCAATAACTCGGCGCTGATGCAAGGCTCGTATCCTGACCTCGGTGCTGGAGGCATAAACGGCATGGGCTACTATTAAGGCTCCGGCCTTCTGAGGGGGCATTCATGGCGCACATGCCCGTCTCAGCATCGAATGGCGACGGTTCGTGCTTTTTTGTTCCGTCGCGTTGATTATGCTTGCCTCGTCTGCGGATTTTTGAGACGAAAGAGGCACAACCTGAATTTCCCATGAGCGCCACCGAGGTTTTACCTCTTCCTCTGCAACTCTTTACCCTGAAGGACGGCCTTGTGGCCAGTGACAGCGGCCAGGAGGCTGTGAACAACTACGCTGCTGATTTCCAAGGTCTGCGGCACTTCGGTTTGAAGGTGGGCGAGTGCCTCGAACTGGGCGCGCCATGGACGGGCACGCTGCAGGAGGAGGACTTCACCCTGAACTTCGCCTATTTCGACGCCGGGACGGATGCCAAGGATCCGGGTGCCGGCGCACTGATCGGCGAGCGGATGCCGATGTTTGAACTGCTCACCCACGCCAACTCAACGGAGGAATAGACCATGGCCGCATCGATCACCCCCTCCCTTCGTTCCGCGCTCGAACGCCTGAAACATGCCGGTTCGATCAACGGCATGCTGCTGTGCTGGCGGCGTCAGATTCTCATCAATCTGCTGCCGTTTGAAGAATTCCGTGCCGAGCGCCTGCTGCAGGTTCTGCATGATGCACGTGCGCACTTCGGCAGCGGGGGGGATCGCGATGTGGGAACTTTCTGGTTCGGCTACGAAGGCGTCTTCGTGCTGGCTCTGTTTCATGGCGAGTGTCTGCTCGTCACGTTGCACACGCATGCGGCGGAGGTGGACTTTCTGCGTCGTGCAGGGCTGACGTTTCTGGACGACACCCAGCTCCTCGTACAAGCGCTGCTGGAACCGGCGCCCGACGATGAGATCAGCCGTGTGGAAACACAGCCGCTTGGAGATCTCGAAAGCGGCGGACATCCTCCCCAGGCCTCGGGCCCGACGAAAGTCATCCCGCGCCACGCTTGAGCAGTTTCAAGACCGCGTTCTTTGGTCTATCTGGAGGGTTCGGTGAAAGGTTTGCAGCTTTCCTGCCGAAATCTTCACTCCTTCACCAATCCAAGCACTCATGTCCGACCCTGCCGTCTCCGTTTTCTCCCGCCGCCGTTTTCTCAATGCCAGTGGTGGCGCACTCCTCACTCCCGCCATTCTCACCGCCGCCGGCACGCTGCACGCGCAGCAGAAGGCTGACTCGAACGAGACGCTGAAGATCGGCCTCATTGGCTGTGGCGGACGCGGCACCGGCGCGGCAGCCCAGGCTCTCGGTGCGGACTACAACTCGAAGATCGTCGCCATGGCGGACGCGTTCGACACGCAGATCGAGAGCAGCATCAAAAACCTCTCCACCCAGTTCCCGGATCGTGTCGATGTGAAGCCGGACAAGAAATTCACCGGCC
>DAORHS010000364.1:0-5243 GCA_035438165.1 Prosthecobacter sp. | reverse complement strand
CACACGCTCATCACGTCGCCGCAGGTGGTATCGACCACCATGCAGCCTCGTTCGCCGATCAGCTTCATCAGGCGTGTCTCCGCACCGAAAGCCGGCACGATGACGACATCCTCATTCGTCATCGTGGCGACCATGGCCTCGTGATCCACGTTTGGAATGCTGACGACACCCATCTCCGTGAGCTGACGGTTCACCTCCTGGTTGTGAATGATCTCGCCCAGAAGAAACACACGGCGGTCGGCAAACACCTTGCGAGCCGCGTAGGCGAGGTCGATGGCGCGTTCGACACCATAACAGAAGCCAAAATCACGGGCGAGCCGGATCGTGGTGCCGCCGATGGTGATCACGCTGCCCTTGGCGCGGATCTGCTCGACAATGTGACTGCGGTAATGCGTCTCCACCTCGGCCTGCACACGTTCCATGACCTCCGGGGTGCGAACATTCACACGACGGGCGGCTGGGGCGGGAGCAGACATGAGTGCGAAGATAAAAGCCGGCTCAGTAGTACATTTTGCCCTTGGCGGCGTCCTCGAAGACCTTGTTGCTCATCATGTAGGAGTCCGGCGGGTCGGCCAGGCTGCTGTCATCGAGCACCGGCAGGGTCTTGCCGATCGTGGCATCTTCAGGCTGGGATTCCGCGATGTTGAGCGGCGTTCCGGAGCGGATCATGCTGAAGATTTTCTGTGCCGACTTGATCGGCAGGCGCACACAGCCGTGGGTGCAGGGATAAGGCTTCACCCAGCCCCAGTGCATGCCGTAGGCGGACTTGAATTCCATCCAGAACGTCATCGGGTAGCCGGCGCCAGGGGAGCTGACGCGGCGGCGGTTCGCCACCTTGCTGTAGATGGTGAAGTTGCCCTTCGGGGTCGGGCTGCTGGCGGTGCCGACGGAGCAGGGCGTGGCGAGCAGCACTTCATTGCCTTCCATGACATAGACGCGCTGAGCGCCGGTGCTCATTTTCACGCGAACATTCGCCGGATTTTTGACCGCTTTGACGGGCGGATCAAAGCCGAGGGAGTAGTTGCCTTTTTTGACGGCGGCACAGTTGCTCATGGCAAGGGCGAGACCGGCGAAGGCGAGAGCCTTGAGGGAATGGCGGACGATGGGAAGGGTGATGTTCATGCAGGCTGCGATGTAGCACACGATTCCGGTGGCTCCACAGATTTTCTTTCCTGCGGAAGCTCTTGCGTTGCGGGCGCAACTTTGTCCACCTGCCTGCGTTCTATCGCACCCACATGCCTTCCCCTTCCCTGATCGACGTTCTCGTCCGCACCGCTGCCAGCGCCGGATGCGCCGAACCCACCCGCCTGCGCCATGCGCTCGAAATCGCCGCAGACAAGCGCCAGCCGCTCATGGATGCCGTGGTGGACAGCACCATGGTGGACGAGGACGCCTTCTTCGCCCAGCTCGCGACCGGACTGGGGCTTCCCTTCGCGGAAAATGGCGCTGGCGAGGCCGCCGAAGGTCTTCACACCCGGTTTCCGGCCAAACTGGCGCTGAGGCACCGCATCTGCCCGGCCCAGGTCGCGAACAACGAGGTGACGATCCTCACCTACAACCCATTTGACCTCAGCGCCCGCCAGGCAGTGGGCCAGGAGTTACGCAAACGTGTCCACTGGCAGATCGCGCCACGACATCGCATTCTCGAGGCCCTGCATCAGGGCTACGGTGTGGGTGCCGAGAATTTTGAAGAACTGCTCGAAGGCCGCGAGGGCGGCGATGAACACGACGATCTCAAACAGGAGACCACCGTGCTCGATGAAGCCGACGAGGAGGCCACCGTGATGAATTTCGTGAACCAGGTGTTCCGCGAAGCGCTGAAGGAACGCGCCACGGACATTCACGTGGAGCCGCTGGAACGCGACCTGCGCATCCGCTATCGTGTGGACGGCAAGCTCCTGGAAGTCCCTGTGCCGCCGAACATGCGTCTGCTGCAGGCCTCGCTCATCTCACGACTCAAAATCATGGCGCACCTCGACATCGCCGAGCGCCGCATGCCGCAGGACGGTCGTATCAATCTCGAACTCGACGGCGAGCCCATCGACGTTCGCGTGGCGACCATCCCGAGCGTGAACGGCGAATCCGTGGCGCTGCGTCTGCTGACACGCAAAAAATTCGACCTCATGGCCCTCGGTCTCGACGACAAGACCGAAGCCACCATCCGCAAGCTGCTCGCCGCGCCGAACGGCATCATCCTCGTCACCGGCCCCACCGGTTCGGGTAAATCGTCCACGCTCTATACTTTCCTCAAGGAGTTGAACACGAAGGAGCGCCGTATCGTCACCATCGAGGATCCGGTGGAAAACAAGCTCGACGGCATCATCCAGATCGCCGTGAAGCCGGAGATCGACCTCACCTTCGCCGCGGGCCTGCGCAGCATCCTGCGTGGTGACCCGAACGTCATCATGGTGGGGGAAATGCGTGACCAGGAAACGGTCGAGATCGCCATCCGCGGTGCGCTGACGGGTCACTTGGTGTTTTCCACGCTCCACACGAACGATGCCGTCGGCGGCATCTCGCGTCTGCTCGACATGGGCATCGAGCCCTTCATGATCTCCTCCTCCGTGCGTGCCTTCCAGGCCCAGCGGCTCGTGCGCACCCTCTGCGGCATTTGCAAACAGCCCGCACATCACGAAGACAGCCATCTGCGCACCATTGGGTTCCCCTTGGAGTGGAAAGGCAAGCTCTTCAAGCCGGGCGGCTGCCGCTCCTGCCGCAACACCGGCTTCACCGGACGTCTGGCCATCATGGAAATCTGCCTCATGACCGAAGCATTGCAGGACAAGATCAACAACCGCGCCAACAGCATGGAACTCAAAGCCCAGGCGCTCAAGGACGGCATGGTGCCGATGCGGCAGTACGGCTTCCGCAAGGCCGCCGAGGGTGTGACGACCATTGAGGAAGTCATGACCGTCACGGCGGCAAGTGAGTAGTCAGTTGGCGGTTAACGGTAAGCAGTTTGCAGAACAGAGCGAAACAGCATTTGCATGAACTCGACATCTCGAAACCCAATAGTTCGCAGTTATCGCGATCTAGAAGAGTATAAAGCCGCGTTCAAGCTCCAGCAGGACATCTTCAAGGTGTCAAAGAAATTTCCACGTGAGGAGATGTATTCGATGACCGATCAGGTTCGTCGCAGTTCACGGGCAATTGGAGCCAATCTGGCCGAAGCCTGGGCCAAGCGGCGTTACGAGGCACATTTCCTCAGCAAATTGACCGACTCTGATGGCGAATTGCAGGAAACCGCACATTGGATCGACAGCGCATTGGCCTGCGAGTATCTCACCGAACCGCAGCACACCTTTCTGCTAAACTCCATTTCATCCATCGGCTCCATGCTTGGCAAAATGATCGCCACACACCAATCCTTCTGCCACTGATTACTGCTCACCGCCAACTGATCACCGGCCACCTAAAAATGCCCGCCTTTGCCTACACCGCCCTCACATCCACCGGCCAGACGGTCACCGGGTCCGTCACGGTGGGATCACGCGCCGAGGCGTTTCGAAAGATTGAAGCGCAGGCGCTGACGCCGGTGAAGGTCACTCAGGAAGAGAAGTCGGACGCGGCGAAGGCGAAGATCGCGGCGGACGAGGGGCCGGTGAAATTGAAGCGGGCGCAGCTCATTCTCTTCACCGAAGAACTCGCGGACCTGCTTGATGGCGGTCTGCAAATCGACCAGGCGTTTCGAGTCATGCAGGAACGGCAGGAAGCGGACGCGCTGCGGCGCATCGCGAGCACGATGCGCAATGAACTGCGTGAAGGCTCCACGGTGGCGAAGGCGCTCAGGAAGGCCTCGCCGAGTTTCGATGATCTCTACTGCAATCTGGCCGCCGCCGGTGAAGTCAGCGGCTCTCTGCCGAGCATCCTGCGCCGTCTTGCCAACAATCTTGCCGTCATGGCCGATCTGCAGGCCAAGGTGACGCAGGCGATGATCTACCCGGCCTTCCTGATCGGAGCCTGTATCGTCCTCATGGTCGTGTTCATGACCTTCATGGTGCCGCAGATCATGGATTTGATGGGCAAGAACGGCCAGAAGCTCCCCGCGGCCACACAGTTGCTGATCAGTTTCAATCATTTCATGGGCCAGTGGTGGTGGGCGATCGGCGCCGCCATCACGGCGGGGGTTCTCACCTTCCGCGGCTACATCTCCAGCCCCGCTGGCCGCATGTGGTGGGATGAAACGAAGCTCAAGCTGCCGCTGTTCGGAGCCATCATGAGCATGCGCTTCTACGCTCAGTTTGCACACTCGCTCGGCAACCTGATCACGAACGGCGTGCCGCTGCTGAACAGCATCCGCCTCGTTTCCAAGATCTCCGCCAACGTCTTCATCCAGTCGCTGCTCGCCAAGGTCACCAGCCTGGTTTCGGAAGGTGCGCCCCTCTCCAACGCACTGCGCAAGGTCGGCAGCTTCCCGTTGCTGCTGGCGGATATGATCGCCGTGGGCGAACAGACCGGCCAGCTCGGCAAATCGATGGAAAAATGCGCCGTGCGTTACGACAAGGAGCTCGACAAACGTATCAAACGCATGACCGCGATGATCACCCCGATCATCCTCGTCGTCATGGCCGTCATGGTCGGCACCGTGGCCTACTCCATCGTCGCCGCCATCGCCCAAAGCGTCACCGGCATCCGTGGCGGCGGTTAATCGCAGCGAAACCATCAACACTTCTTCCTGTTCATCACCCCATAATTCCTGTTCAATCACCCCGTCATGAAAATCCGTCCATCGACCATCCACCCCCGCCAAACCGCCGCCTTCACGCTCATCGAAATCGTGATCACACTGACCATCATCGCCATCCTGGCCTCCGGCTCGATCTACCTGCTCAAAGGCCAGATCGACTCTGCCAAGGACACCCGCGTGGACAGTGATCTTCAGGCCATCGGTCTCGCCCTTCAGTCCTATGAATCCCGCGCCCTGCGCATGCCCACGACCGAACAGGGTCTGCACGCGCTCGTGGAAAAGCCGACCATCGAGCCGATCCCTGAGAACTACCGCGCTTTCATGGAAGAGATGCCGAAAGATCCGTGGGGACAGGAATACAAGTACCGCTTTCCCGCCCAGAAATCGAAGAAGCCGTATGACGTCTGGACGCTCGGAGCTGATGGTCAGGACGGCACGGAGGACGACATCGGCAACTGGAAGAAGACGGCGGCCAAATGACGAATGCAGAATGACGGAATGACGAATGAAGTCCGAATGTCGAAGCACGAAAATCAGCCCTGGCGCAGGTGACTCT
>DAORHS010000363.1:0-5244 GCA_035438165.1 Prosthecobacter sp. | reverse complement strand
GCGGAACGGCCTCATATGACTCCGGTGCGCGATGTGGATAGCCTTTGCCTTCGCGAGAAACCGGATTCCAGCCGCAATAGAATGAGATGTCCCACTCGCGGCGTGTGTCCGGGAAGCGCGGCAGACGCGGATCGGCATTGCCACCGCCCCATTCGCCATAGGCAGGCCAGTTCTCATCGGGAAACTCACAATACTGCCGTGCCAGCACTGCGGCTTCTGGCGCGATGATGGCCGTGACCGAGGCCGGCATGAGTTTCACCGCCTCTGATGTCATGTGCGAATGCTCGTCACCGCCCCAGCCGGGAGCGAGTGTGGGAAAGAGCATCAAGCTGATGAGGAGACGTGCGGGATAAATCATGCTGATTGGAAACACGCCGGCCTACTTCGTCACTTCGCCCGCCACTGGCGGGCGATGTCGTGCCACCATGCTGCGGAAGTCACCGAGGTTGTAGGGGCCGAGATAGGGCTGGTTCAGCGTGACTTCGGCGATGGCGACGGTGCCCCAGTCCTTTGAGGTGGCGAGGGGATCACCGTTGTGATCATAGACGGCGGAGATCATCCAGCCGGATTCGTGCTCCATGAAGGTGCTGCTGATGAGATAGACGTGGTTTTCACACGCACGCGCGGCGGCGAGCTTCGGATTGCAGCCCCAGACCGGCCACGCGATGATCTCCGCGCCGTTCTTCGTCAGTTCGCGTGCGACTTCGGGGAAGAAGCCGTCATAGCAGACCATCATGCCGACTTTGCCGATGGCGGTGTCAAACACGGGATAGTCCTTGCCGGGCGCGATGCCTTTCGCGGCCTCGCCGGGCGGCAGTGAAACCTTGCGATACTTGCCGATGAGTTTGCCATCGGGTCCGAGCAGCGCGGCGGTGTTGTAGATGAGATGCTTCTCACGCTCGTAAAGGCTGAGCACGATGTGAAGGTGATGCTGCTTCGCCAGCCCGCCGAAATACTCGGTTGAAGGGCCTGGGATCGTCTCCGCCAGTTCCTCCGGCTTTGCCTTCACATTGGCGGACGGCACCGTCTCGCCAAGCACGACGAGATCCGCATGCTGCTTTGCTGCTTCGGCGATGTGCGGGGCATACTCCGCGCAGTTTTCCTGGGGCGACTTGCCCGCAGGACGGTAATGCACCGTGGCCAGACGCACCTTGCGGGCCGGGGGTGTTTCCGTCGGCGCAAACGTCGCGCCGCGCCACTCCACGCTGCCGCCGGGCGCCCATTGCAGATGCAGCTCAACGACCGCACGTGCCGCCTTCGACGGGCTTTGATAAACTCCCGCCACCGTGGTCCAGCCTCTGGCATCCGTCGTCCCATCCGTGGGATATTCCGGTTCAGCACTTGGCATCGGCAGCTTGGGATCGGAGTTCGCCGGTCGTTCGTCGATGCGCACCATCCTGCCGTCCTTGTCCTGCCATGAAATGCGCACGAGGCAGCTCTGACGCGGATTGCCCACACCGCTGATCTTCCGCTTCACTTCAAAGCGCTGCCACGCGCCGCCTTGCACCTCGAAGCTCTTTTGAAACCAACCATCGAGGCCCTCGCGTTCGTCGTGGCTGATGATGAGGCTGCCGTCCTTGCCGCTGGAAAACGCCGGTTGGATCTCCGCACGTGGACTTTCAGCGGTCCAGCCGTTGAAGTCGGCGGCAAGCAGATGGCTGCCGCAGAGAATGAGAAGAACGAGCGCGATTTTCATGCGCTGAGTACGCGCGGAAGCGATGAACTTCGTCGGGAAATCGCTCCTCAACTTTTAGCTGTCCTTCCATGCCTCTGCGGAAGTCAGGGTTTGGCGACAGCGCTGAGCTTCTGCTTGTTGGTCTCCCACGCTGGATTCGGCAGCGCCTCCCAGACGCGCAGCTTGCGGAAACTGGCCTCCGTGCCGGCGCCGAGCATGACGCTGTGCTTGTCTGCGGCGATGAGCGGATTACGCAGCGTGGTGCTTTTGCCGTCCAGCGTGGCGACGGCCTCGTCTCCCTTGATTTCCAGCACGACGGTGTGCCATTCGTTGAGCTTGATGGGCGTGAGCACCTTGCGGACCTCGCCCTTTTCACGCTGCTTCGTCACGGGATTGATCCTGTCCGCATCATACGGCGTCAAAAACAGGCCGCCCTGACCCATGCTCAGCGAGATGACGTAATCCTTCGCATCCGTGGCCTTCACAAACAGTGAGCGATACTTCCGGCCTTCGTCGGGCACGTCGTTCAGGCGGACCTCGCATTGAATGATCGCCTCCTTGTATTGAATGCCGAATGAGGCTGTCGCGGGATGATTCGCGCCGGGCGTTTCCATGCCTCGGAATTCGCCGTTCGCGATCTCCCAGCGGCCTGATTTGCCGCCGGTGCTGCCGCTGTTGTAGCGCCAGCCCGTGAAGCCGCTGGCAAAGCCAACCGGCTTGCCTGTGAACGGCGCGGGTGCTTGCGCGAAGTCCTCACTGGCGAGTTGCTTGCCACGCACGGTCATGAGCGTGGCCGGAAGCGTGTCTTCAGCGTGAATCATCACACTTCCGGAGAGCAGCAGGGCCAACAGCCAGTGGAAGAATTTCATGATGCGTCAGAATTTGAGCAGTTCACCGACCGGCAGCGGCTTCTGCTGGCGGATGGATTCTTCGGCGACGAGGCACAGGCCGGCGGACCAAAGGCCGTCGTGGCCGGTGGCGATGGGTTTCTTGCCCGTGCGCACCATCTCGATGCATTGGGCGATCTCCTCGCGCAGTTCAAACACCTCGCCGCTGTGCTTTTCGAGCTTCACGGTTTCGAGTTTGTCGCCGTCGAAGACTTTGAGGAAATATTCAGGTTCCAGCGTGCGGTCGAGTGCGCCGCTCCACGCGGCCCACAGCGCGCCCTTCGTGCCGCTGACCTTCACCGTTTGATGATGCTCAAACGCGGCGAGCGTCTGCGACACCACGGCATAACTGCCGTTCGCGTATTTGAACATGGCGCTGAAGTTGTCGAACAAGGTCGGGCGCTGCGGATCGCGCGAGTTGCCGTAGGCATGGAGTTCCACCGGATCGCCGCTGCCTTCGAGATACCAGCGGGCGAGGTCGAAGAAGTGGATCGGCTCCTCCAGCACCCAGCTTCCCACGCGGCTCTGGTCGTAGCGCCAGCCGCTCGCGCCGGTGCGGTAGGGCTTGCGGGAAAGCTCGACGAGCACGTACTGCGGATCGCCGATGGTACCTGCGGCGATGATCTCCTTGATGCGGCCCCACTGCGAGGAGAGACGCAGCTCATGCCCGACGGCTAGATGCACGCCGTGCTGCTGCGCTCCGGCGACGATCGCCTTGCAATCATCGAGCGTGATGGCCATCGGCTTCTCCAGCAGGACGTGTTTGCCCTTCGCCATCGCCGCCAGCGCGATTTCGCGATGCGTGTGGCTCGGTGTCGCGATGTCGATGATGTCGAACTCCGCCTGCGCGATCATGTCCAGGCTGTCGGCAAAGATCTGCGCGTCGGGGTAGAGCTTGCGGGCCTCTTCGCGCGAGGCTTCGGACGGCGCGGAGATGGCGACGAGCCGGGCGTCAGGGTTTCCGGCGATGGACTGGGCGTGGAATTTGCCCCAGGCGCCGAATCCGGCGAGGGCGAAGCGAACGGGAGGCATGAGGAGAGTGGTTGGGGAGGCGACTGACAAACAGGAATAAGGAACAAAACCAAACGTCCTCTTCAACGTCCAATTCACAGGAAAGTGAGCGGCGGTTGACGTGATTTGCGATGGTTGACGGTGGGTTGGAAAAGGTAGGGCGGCTGGTCCTCCAGCCTCCGGTCATCGAGGACGAGAGCCGAGCGAAGCGAGACAGACTGCCACAGGCAGCCCGAAGGGTGAGCAAAGCGAATCAACGAGTAGGAGTAGGAGTAGGACGAGTGCCAATCCTCAGGAGACCCCACCTCCTTGTTTTCCAACCACCGCGAGGGGACTCGCGGACTACCTTCTCAGCGCCCCCAGGTAGGGCGGCTGGTCCTCCAGCCGCCGTCTTCCCGGCGCTTGGCAAGCGCCGCTCCTTGGGCCGTCAGATGCTGCACGCCTTCAGGTTATGTGAGAATGGCAGGATCATTTGGGGCAGGATGATTGGAAGGATTCTGTCCTTGATGATGCTCTGCATCCTGAGGTTTGGTGAGTTTGCGGTTCCTGATCCTTGTCCTGATCTCCGGCGCTTGGCAAGCGCCTCTCCTTGGGCCGTCATGACTCCTCACCCTTAACCCTTAACCGATAACCCCTCACTCATCACCATGAGGGGATTCCCTTCGGGGAGCTGCGCAAGCGCGGACTACCTCCGCAGCGCATTGATCAGCTCGTTGATCTTGTCGATCGTCGCCTGCATCTCGTACTGCGTCGGCGGACTGCTTGCCACCAGATCCAGCGTCGCCACGCCGTTGCTGTTGCTGCTCGTACCCGCGATGGCGTTTTGCAGGTCCATGTTGCTCACCTCGCCCATCGGACCCTGGGGGCCTTCGGGTCCCGGCGGGCCGTCGTAGCCCTGGGGGCCTTGCGGTCCCTGCGAGCCGTCGCTGCCCTGAGGTCCCGTGGGTCCCTGCTGTCCTTCACTCCCGTCAGCACCGGTGAGGCCCTGCGGGATGTCAAAAGTGAAGTGCAGCGTGTTGCCGCTGACGCTGAGCGTCACACTGGCCGGATTCCCCGGCGGCAGGGTGTTCGTGCCATCGACGACGGCGGCGCTGATCGTTTGAATGGCGTCGATGAGATCCTTGAGGCCGTTGAACTGGTCTCGCAGCTCTCCGGCCACCACCAGGGAATCGTCCACCGGCAGCGCCGGGTTGAAAGCCGTCAGCGCCATTCGGCGGCGGCCATGCAAAGGGAGGGAAAGGGTGTTCATGGTATTCGTTTTGGGTTCCAAGTTTCAGGTTTCAGGTTTCAGGTTTCACGTTTCAGGGGCCTACTCGTCCTCCTACTCCTACTCGTCCTCGATCAGGACGTATGAAGCACCGCAGCAAGGACCGAGCTTCCGTGCAGCCTGCTTGGCATGGGCTTGGATGTTGGGGCTGTTAAGATGACGAAGAATCGAGGACGAGTTCGAGGACGAGTAGGAGGACGAGGAAGGCGGCATCCACCCCGCTGCGCCCGTTTCCGGACACAGCGGGTGGTTCGCCTCCACACAAATCAGGCGGCGCCGCGGATGGTTTCCGCGCTCCAGTTGCTCTGGCCGGGGGTGCCGTTGGCGGCCACGCGGAAGGCGTAGGTCACCCCCACCTCCAGCGTCTTCGTCACGGCCGTCTTCGTCGTGCTCTCGATCTGCTC
>DAORHS010000362.1:0-5255 GCA_035438165.1 Prosthecobacter sp. | reverse complement strand
GCGCGCCCTTGCGGATCGGCTTGATGCCGGACTTGGCGGCGGCAGGGGCCTTGGAGGCTTCAGGCGCCTTGGCAGGCGCGCCCGATTTCGCGGTCTCGGTCATCACGGCCTCTTGAATCTTCTCCATGATCTTGGCTTTGGCTTCTTCCTCCGCCGAAGGGGCAGCAGGAGCCGCAGCAGCAGGCTTGGCGTCACCGAAGATCTTGGGGCTCTTGCCGCCAGTCTGGTGGCGGCTCACGAGCACCGCGAGGAGCAGGGTGAGCGCGAACAGAATGATGGCCAGATAAACCGTGAACTTCTGCAGCACATTCGTGGTTTGCGCGCCCCAGACCTGGCTGGCGGCGGCGTCACCGAACGAGGCGCCGAGGCCTTCCTGGCGGGGACGCTGCATGAGCACGACGAGGATGAGCAGAAGGCAGACGATGACTTCGACTGCGGTGAGAATTCCAATGAAGATATCCATAAAAGGGGCGCGAATATGGGGGGACTTCCCGGCTTGGCAAGGGGGAGTTCCCAGTTTGGGACCGGTCTCCAGGAAGCCTTGCAGAGCCTCGATGGCACGAAAATCACCCCTTTGTCCCATTTTTCGCCCCTTCCTGAA
The DNA here is from genome assembly GCA_035438165.1 of Prosthecobacter sp. GTDB lineage: Bacteria > Verrucomicrobiota > Verrucomicrobiia > Verrucomicrobiales > Verrucomicrobiaceae > Prosthecobacter. The sequence goes on along the minus strand of DAORHS010000362.1, from coordinate 4,654 downwards.
GCTGCCCGTCCCTCCGCAGGCAGATCGTTGAGGCGCGTGACGACGAAAAGGGTAGGCTGCGGCATGTTCCAGATCCCCATCATGGAAGGCCTCATCCGCCGACGGCTGCTGGTCAATTTTCGTGCGGATCCCGAGGCGGTGCAGCGTTTGCTGCCCAAACGCTTCAGGCCGAAATTGCACGCCGGTCATGCAATCATCGGCATCTGCCTCATCCGGCTGGAGCGCATTCGTCCGCGCTGGCTGCCGCTGCCGTGGGGGATGGCCAGCGAGAATGGAGCCCATCGCATCGCCGTCGAATGGTCGGAGGCGGGAGATCTGCGCGAAGGCGTTTACATCGCGCGTCGCGATTCGGGTTCGTGGCTCAATCACCTTGTCGGCGGACGCCTCTTCCCAGGGGTCCATCATTTCGCCCGGTTTCAGGTCAGCGATCGCGATGGCAGGATCGACCTGCATATGCGAACGACGGACGGCGATGTGGATGTGGACGTGATCGGGCATGAAACCGACGCACTTACGGCCGGCTCGTGCTTTGCCAGCGTCACGGAGTCCTCACGTTTCTTTGAAGGAGGCAGCGTCGGATGGTCTCCGGGGCGTGACACCGGCATTCTCGACGGTCTGCGTTTGCAAACCCTTCGCTGGGACGTCAGGCCGCTGGCCGTGGATGAAGCCTTCTCAAGCTGGTTTGCCGACCATCTGCCAACCGGCTCCTTCGAGTTCGATCACGCCCTGCTCATGCGGGACATCCCCCATGAATGGCACCAGGAGCCGCAGATCATGCTGGATGCGGACGAACTTGGACATAACGGAGCTGCATGCTGTTAATCCCTGCTTGAACTGTATCAAACTCACGGCTTCAAAGAGCACCATGTCCGACCTCAAAGAACACCTCGCCAAGCGCTGCCAGTTGGTGGATGCGGCACTGAACCGTTTCATTCCTGACGCGGCGACACGGCCCACCACCCTGCATCAGGCGATGCGGCACAGCGTGTTCGCCGGCGGCAAGCGCCTGCGGCCGATTCTGTGCCTCGCGGCGGCGGAGGCCTGCGGCGGCTCCGTGGACGATGCGATCCCCAACGCCTGTGCGGTCGAATGCCTGCACACCTACTCCCTCATCCACGACGACCTGCCCTGCATGGACGATGATGACATGCGCCGCGGTGTGCCGACCTGCCACAAGGTCTATGGCGAGGCGATGGCGCTGCTCGCAGGCGATGCGCTCCAGGCGCTGGCCTTTGAACTCGTCACGAAGACCCCGATGACCTCCAATCATCCCACGGCGGTGATGGTGCTCGAACTGGCCCGCACGGCCGGCAGCCTCCATCTTGTGGGCGGACAGGTGGCGGATCTGGAGGGCGAGGGTAAAAAGCTGCCGCTCGACGATCTGCGCTTCATTCACGAAGGCAAAACGGCCGCCCTGCTCACCACCAGCGTGAAACTGGGCGCCATGAGCGCGAATGCCAGCACGGAACAACTGCAGGGGCTGCATGAGTTCGGCATGGCCACGGGCCTGGCCTTTCAGATCATCGACGACATCCTCGATGTGACCCAGACGAGCGAAAAGCTCGGCAAGAGCGCCGGAAAGGACCTCGCGTCCGAGAAGAGCACGTATCCGGCGCTGATGGGCCTGGAGGCCTCACGGGAGGAAGCACGTCGTCTCACCGAGGTGTCCCATCGTGCGCTGGACGTTTTCGGCGAGGCGGCCTCGCGGCTGCGCCAGCTCTCGGATTACCTGCTGAACCGCGATTATTGAGCTTCGCAGACTCGACCGGCGCTCGAATCAGTTTGGACATCTGGCTACGGCTGAAACAGCCGGTCCACATCCGCACCCGGATTCTCCGGCGGGCCAAAATTCAGCAGCAGTGTCGAGCCGTCCCCCTGCACGATGCGGAAGCCCAGGAGACGCCTGCCCCCGGGCTCGATCTGCATGTCGAGCTGCCTGAGGTACTTTTTGATCAGGAGCGGACGCGGAATCATCGCCACGGTGACAAAGGTCTTCTCCTGCTGGGTGACCTTGAGGGTGAAGTTTTGGGTGAGCGATTCGGGGTCCATCCCTCGACCGCTGAGAAACTTCATCCACATGCGCACCCGGCTGTCATCGGGCTTCAGGTGCTGCCAGGGGGCGTCCGCGCTTTCCTTGAGGCGCACGGTATCCTTGTCGAACACCAGAATCATCGTGGCGGGGGATCCCAGTTCCCAGCGAAAACGGCCGTCGGCCATGCGCCAGAACCTGCCGCTGGCACGGACCGGATCTTTGAGCGCCGGCGTGGTGCGCGTCTGCTCGAAGGCCACCTTGATGTCCCCGATGTCTTTCTGCGCCGCCATCCACTCGCGAAACGCGGGAGGAATGGAGGCGGCGTCTGGCGCCGCCTGGGCGGGCAGGGTCCACCAGAGCGCAATGGCAAGTACAGTTTGCAGACGAATCACGCCTCAAGCCAGACACCAGAATCACGCGGGGCTCAAGCCTTTCGCTGCCATGTTTTCCCTTGCCCCACCCTGCAAACCGTGTTCTCTCAACCTTCCATTCAACCCCCAATCAACACACACATGAGCGAGCGTCGCGTCGTCATCACCGGCATGGGAGTCGTTTCCCCAAACGGCAACAACAAGGACGATTTTTGGAAAAACCTTCTGGCCGGCAAGAGCGGCATCCGTCGCATCCAGTCGATGGACACGGAAAAGTACGACTGCAAAATTGCCGGCGAAGTGGTGAACTTCGATCCCACCCAGTACTTCAACAATCACAAGGACGCCCGTCGTGCGGACCGCTACTTTCAGTTCGCCATGGCCGCCTCGAAAATGGCCGCCAAGGACGCCGGTTTGAACCCCGACAGCCTCGATCCGCATCGTATTGGTGTCATGGTCGGCAGCGGCATCGGCGGTCTCGGCACCCTTGAGACGCAGTATGAAATCCTTCTGAACAAAGGACCAGGACGTGTCTCCCCCTTCCTCATCCCGATGATGATCACGAACATCGCCAGCGGCATGATCGCGGCGGAGTACGGCTTCATGGGACCAAACATGGTCATCGTGACCGCCTGCGCGACCTCCAACAACAACATCGGCGAAGCCTGGCGCATGATTAAATTCGGCGATGCCGACGCGATGATCTGCGGCGGTGCCGAAGCGTCCATCCGCCCCTGCGGGCTGGCCGGATTCGCCAACATGAAGGCCCTCAGCCTGCGCAACGACGAGCCTGAGCGTGCCTCCCGCCCCTGGGACAAGGACCGCGACGGCTTCGTCATGGGCGAAGGCGCCGGTGTCGTCGTCATTGAGGAACTCGAACACGCCAAGAAGCGCGGCGCGACGATTTACGCCGAGCTCGTCGGTTACGGCGCCACCGCCGACGCCTACCACCTCACCTCCCCGCATCCGGAAGGTCTCGGTGCTGCGAAGTGCATGGAGATGGCCCTGCGCCATGCCAAGCTGAACACCACTGACGTGCAATACATCAACGCCCACGCCACCTCGACGCCCGTCGGTGACTTGTGCGAACTCCGCGCCATCAAGCGCGTGTTCGGCGAGTATGCGAAGAGCGGCAACGGCCTGCTCGTCTCCGGCACCAAGTCGATGACCGGTCACCTGCTCGGTGCCGCCGGTGGCGTCGAACTCATCGCCTCGATCTACGCCATCCAGGAACAGATCGTCCCGCCCACCATCAACGTCGAAAACCTCGACCCCGAAGTGGATGTGGACATCGTGCCAAACACCGCCCGTCCGGCCAAGGTGAACGCCGCCCTGAGCAACTCCTTCGGCTTCGGCGGCCACAACGCCGCGCTACTGATCAAGAAGTTCGAGGGCTGATGGAAGGATGCGGTGACCCGAGTCACCGCGTCACCGCCAGTTCGACGTTCTTCGCGCCTTCGACGACCTCGAAGCTCCACTCGCCTGCCCCGGGCTTCTGCTCGCGCGCCGTCACGGTGCCGTCGGCCGTTTCGAGGCCGGGCACATCGGCGGCGCTGTAGCTGACGGTGAGTTTCGCTTTGCCGACCACCGGGCCGGTTTTTTCGTCGAGCTTGAAGTTGCCGTGCATCACGCGGGCGCAGGCGACGGGCGCGGACGGATCTTCGGGCGTGAAAATGACGCTGCCCCAGCTCACGGGCGTGCCGTTGATGCTGACCTTGCCATTGATGGCGGTGCGTTTCATCGGCTTGAGGAAACCCTGGTTGCGCAGCCAGTCGCGCAGGTGGCCGCTCCAGGTGCCGAGCACGGGATCGCCAAGAAACAGGCCCACGCCATGCGGGCCGGGACGATAGATGTGCAGTTCCGCAGGCACCTTGTTTTTGCGGCAGGCGAGATAAAGGCTCACCGCGTTCTCCGCGGACACCACGGTGTCCTCGTCGGTCTGAAAGATGAAAATCGGCGGCGTGTTCGCGGTGACACGCGTTTCGGTGCTGACGTGCTTGGCGAGCTCGTCGTTGTCATTCGGACCAAGGAGATTCTTGCGCGAACCTTTGTGCCCAAAGTCTTCGATCATCGAGATGACGGGATACGTCGGCGCGGCGACATCAGGCCGGGCGCTGACCTGATCGACGGCGTCGTTCGTCATGCCCTCGGGCTTTTCATCGAACATCGTGGCAGCCATCGAAGTGAGATGACCACCCGCGGAGAAGCCGATGATGCCGATGCGGTTCGGATCGATGCCATACTGCTTCGC
>DAORHS010000361.1:0-5258 GCA_035438165.1 Prosthecobacter sp. | reverse complement strand
GCGCTTCCGCGGGATGGCTCATCACGGACATGGCACCGATCAGATGCCTCGCGCTGAGTTCGTCTGCGGTGAGCTGGGTGGAGCGCCGGCACTGCGGGCACTGGATCTGCCATTTTTTTTCAGACATCGGGGTGATGAGGTGGAGGGTGGGGCCGTGTGTTACGCAAGTGCGGGCACGTCAGGGCGCAGCCGTGGATCATTTGTCGATGCGGGTGATTTTTTCCACGATGAAGACCATGACGTCGCCACGCTCGATGTAGTGCTGCGTGCCGAAGGTGCCGCTCACGGAGACGACGAGGCCGTCTTTGATCCATTTGGGGGCGTCCTTGGGCAGAAGGAGTTCGACGTGCTTCTTGTCATCGTAACGCAAGGACCAGCCGGTGGTGTCTCCGCCGATGGCGAATTTTCGTTCAAGGGTCCCGGTGAGGTGGGCCGTAGGAATGGCGACTGGCGAAAGAAGCGGAATGGCGTCTTCCGACCGGCCCCAGGTCATGGAGCACGGGATGGAGGAAATAAGAAGGGTGAGGATGAGGAGGTGTTTCATGGGAGGGTGGTGGGTCGTTGTGGAGTACTTACCGGAAACCCCGCCGAGTCTGCGCGGCAGATTTCAGAAACATCGATTCGTCAGATTTCACCCTGGCCGAACATGACTTTGAAACACCATGCACGCCTTCTTTCGGAGCATACCCATCGGGCAGGCGATGAAAAGAAGTCTTCACGGTTGCTCACGAGGTCCGGCACGTCATCGTTTCCACTCATGCGTTTATTTCTCCTGTTGCTCTGCCTCGTCTCCGCCGTTCGCGCCGCGGATCTCGTCATTCCTGACAGAGTCACGTTCAGCCGTGACATCGAGTTCTCCAATCCGGACAACCAGCACCTGCAGGTGAATCTGGCGCAGCCCAAGGAAGGGAAGGGGCCTTTCCCCGCCGTTGTCTGCATCCACGGCGGCGGCTTCCGTGCCGGCAAGCGCGAAGGCTATGACAAGCTGCTGCTCACGCTCGCGCAGCATGGCTATGTGGCCATCACGGTGACCTACCGGCTGGCGCCCGCCTATCCATTTCCTGCGGCGGTGCATGACTGCAAGGCGGCGGTGCGCTGGCTGCGGGCGAACGCGGAGAAGTATCACGTGGACGGCTCGCGCATCGGTGTGATGGGAGGCTCCGCGGGCGGGCATCTCGCGCAATTCCTCGGCGTCACCGCCGGCGTGCCGCAGTTTGAAGGCGAGGGGAATCTGGATCAAAACAGCGCGGTGAGCTGCGTGGTGAACTTCTTCGGCCCGAGTGATTTCACCAAGAGCTATGACAAGAGCGTGGATGCGAAGGACGTGCTGCCGCTGTTCTTCGGCGGCGATCTCAGCACGAAGTGCAAGGAGCACATCATTGGCAGTCCTTTGTACTGGGTGACGCCGAATGCGGCGCCAACCCTCTGCCTGCACGGCACTGCGGACGAATACGTGGCCTACGAGCAGGCCACTTGGATCGTGGACAAGCTCAAGGCGGCGACGGTGGAGGCCGAGCTGGTGGGATTTGAAGGCGCGGGGCATGGCCTCAAAGGCGTGCCACCGGAGAAGACGGAAGGTTTGATGATCGCCTTCTTTGACAAGCATCTGAAGCCTGCGGCGAAGTAACGACACGCATCATGAGTGGCTCGCGGGCCATATCCATGGTAGTGACGCATCCATCATGAGCATTGGAACCAAAAACCGTCTGGCCCAAACCGGCACTCTCTGCAAAACACATCTGCGGGAACATTATCCTGAGCAACTGGCGCTGGTGGAGGAGTTCATCGCCGAGATCGAGGGGGAGGGAAAGAGCCACGATCCGACACGCTGGAACCAGTTTACCGATGCGAAGCGCAGCACGGCGGAGTTGCTCCAGCGTGTGGATGCCGCCTTTGCGAAGTGGCTTAATCCGTGACGCCCAAACAGGCGGGCGGAGGAGGGGATTGTGGCGTTTTTCGGGCGCGTCGTCGGCATTGCAACCGTCACGCGCAACCTTTGGAGGGAGGTTGTGTTCAAGCCGTCAACAAGCCCCTCCATGAAGACCCTCCTCTCTCTTCTCATGCTCAGCGCGACAGCCGCCTCACAAGCGGCTGATGCAACGGAATCGGCCCACGCCGGCATCCCGGCCGACCAGTTGAACTTCTTTGAAAAGAACATCCGGCCCGTGCTGGTGGAGTCCTGCTACAAGTGCCACTCCGAATCCCAGAAGGTGAAGGGTGGTCTCACGCTCGACACGAAGCAGGCGCTGTTGCTCGGCGGCGAATCAGGACATCCGGGCGTGACACCGGGAAACATCGCGCAGAGCAGCATCTACGAGGCGATCACCTGGAAGAACGAGGACATGCAGATGCCGCCGAAGCAGAAGCTGCCGGACGACGTGATCGCCAACTTCAAGAAGTGGATCGAGATGGGCGCGCCTGACCCGCGCGAGAACAAGGTGGTGAATGCGAACGGCGGCAAGCGCGTGATCGACATGGACGAAGGCCGCAAGCACTGGGCTTTCCAGAAGCCGGTGAAGCACACGCCGCCGACGGTGAAGACCGAAGGCTGGGCAAAGACGGACATCGACCACTTCATCCTCGCAGGCATGGAGGCGAAGGGTTTGCATCCGGTGAAGGATGCGGATCGTCCGACGCTGATCCGCCGCATCGCCTTTGATCTCACGGGCCTGCCGCCGAAGCCGGATGAAGTGAAGGCCTTCGTGGCGGATCAATCGCCGGATGCCGTGAAGCGCGTGATCGACATGTATCTGGATTCCGAACGCTTCGGCGAACGCTGGGCGCGGCACTGGCTGGACGTGGCACGCTATGGAGAAAGCAGCGGCAAGGAAACCAACGTGCTTTATCCACATGCGTGGCGCTATCGCGACTACGTGATCGAATCGTTCAAGAAGGACAAGCCTTATGACCAGTTTCTCAAGGAGCAGATTGCAGGTGATCTGATGAAGTTTGAGAGCAAGCGCGACCAGGCGGAGAAGATCGTGGCCACGGGCTTCCTGGCCATCGGATCGAAGGGACACAACCAGCGTGACCGGCGGCAGTTTGCGATGGATCTCGTCGATGAGCAGATCGACGCCATGTCGCAGTCGATGCTCGGACTCACGCTGGCCTGCGCCCGCTGCCATGATCACAAGTTCGACCCGGTGACGCAGCGCGACTATTATGCGCTGGCGGGCATCTTCCTGAGCAGCGAGACGCTGTTCGGCACCTACAGTCAGCTTCAAAACGCGAATCCGGGCACGCTCATCGAGCTGGACCGCGACGCGCAGCAAATCAGCGCCCTGGCAAAGATTTCGCCCACCGAAGTGGCGCAGTTGAAGAAACGTTACGCGGATGCCACGCAGACTGCCGAAAACATCCGAGATCAGGTGCGCGGGATGAGCGCCTCCGAGCGCCAGAGCCAGACCGCGCAGAGTTTTCTGCGCATCCGCAGTTCCTTTGACCGTGCGGATTCGATGAAGGCCGACCTCGATCTTTTTTATGATGATGGCACGCCACGCACGCTGGCGATGGGGGTGCTGGACCGCGCCACACCGGTCAACAGTCCGATTTTGATTCGTGGTGACCTCAAGCAGCCGGGCGATGTCACGCCGCGGGGCTTGGTGGAGGTGCTGTGTGCCAAGGGTGAGCCGCTGAACATTGGCAAAGGCAGCGGCAGGCTTGATCTGGCGTATTGGATTGCCTCGAAGGACAATCCACTGACCGCCCGCGTGATGGCGAACCGTGTCTGGCTGAAACTCATGGGCAGCGCTCTCGTGGCGACGCCGGACAATTTTGGCACGATGGGCCAGAAGCCGACTCATCCGGAACTGCTCGATCATCTGGCGGTGTCCTTCATGGAGAACGGCTGGTCGGTGAAAAAGCTGATCCGCGAGATCATGCTGAGCCGCACTTATCAAATGGGATCGGCCTACGAGGCGGCGAATTACGCCGCTGATCCCGACAACAAGCTCCATTGGCGCATGAGCCAGCGCCGGCTGGACGCGGAGGCGGTTCGTGACGCGATGTTGTCCGTGGCTGGCGCGATCAATTTCTATCCGGTGGATGGATCACCCGTGGCGCGTGCCGGGGAGGGCAGGGAAGGCATCATCAACCTGTTGCGCGAGGTGAATTCGAAGCCGCAGACCTATCGTTCCATCTACCTGCCGATCATTCGCGATCAGATCCCCGAATTTCTCTCCGTTTTTGACTTCCCGGACGCCAGTCTCGTGAACGGCGACCGCGACACAACGAACGTCCCCTCCCAGAGTCTGTTTTTGATGAACAACGCCCAGGTTCAGGCTCTGGCGGATGCCTTTGCGCAGCGTGTCGCGAAATATGTGGGCGATTCGCAGGAGCGGCTCAGTTATGCCTATCAGCTCGCCTTTGGACGTGAACCAACACTGCAGGAGAAGCAGGCCATCGCGAACTTCTGGATGCGCTTTCCGCAGGAAGTCGCGAAAAACAAAAGCATTCCCAAGGACAAGATCCAGGGCGTGGCGCTGTCCGCCTTCTGCCAAGGGCTGCTCTCCAGTGCCGAGTTTCGTTATCTCAATTAACCCCCCCCAGCATGCGCATCCCATGAACACGACCCCATTCTCACGCCGCGAGTTTTTGAAAACCGGCTCCAACGGCTTCGGTTATCTGGCCTTTGCCGCGCTCGCCCAGCAGCAGGCTCTGCGTGCCGCCGGCAGCCCGCTCGCGCCCAAGGCACCGCATTTCACCCAGCGTGCGAAGCACGTGATCTTCCTCTGCATGCAGGGCGCGCCCTCACATGTGGACACGTTTGATTACAAGCCGAAGCTGGTCGCCGACTCCGGCAAGCCCGCGCCTTCCGCCGCCGGACGCTACGGCCAGGCGAAACTGATGGCCTCGCCATGGAAGTTCAACCGCAGCGGCAAGAGCGGGCTGATGATTTCCGAACTGCTGCCGAACATCGCGAAGCATGCGGACGAGCTGTGCATTCTTAATTCGATGGCGACCGACCTACCCGCGCATCCGCAGGCCTTCTCGCAACTGCATACGGGCACGACGCAGTTTGTGCGTCCGTCACTCGGCGCGTGGTCTCTGTATGGTCTGGGCACGATGAACGAGAACCTGCCCGGCTTCATCACGATCAATCCTCCAGGCAACGCGGCACGCACCTACGGCAGCGCGTTTTTGCCGGCGATTTATCAGGGAACCAAGATCGGCGGCAACGGCCTGCCGGGCGGCGGGGCGTTCGCAGGCCGCTTCGGAGGTGGTGATCAGGGCACGGTGGCGAACATCAAGAACAGCCG
>DAORHS010000360.1:0-5279 GCA_035438165.1 Prosthecobacter sp. | reverse complement strand
CTCCCGGCGTGCTCGTTCCGGCCGGAGCGCGGACTTGAGTCCAGGCCGGACAAGCTTTCCTCGCTCATCGACGGGGTTTGATTCGCTGTTGCAGCCCCTGATCCCCCGCCGTGATGTGTTCGGTCGATCACTTCCAGGACTGTGGGCAAACCGGACGGCCTTGGGTTCAGGTTGGACCTCCCTTGGTCCATGGCGGACTTGATTCAGTCCGTTGAAAATCAGACCTTTCCGGGCACAGACACAACCGTTTCGATCTCGGACCAAACTCTCTCCATGCCGGACAAAACCTTTTCCGTCGTGGACTTAACCTTGTCCGCTATCGACGGAGTTTGGTCCGCGACGGACTTAACCTTTTCCATGACGGACCCAACCTTTTCCATCGCGGCAAAGACTTTGTCCATGCCGGACCAAACCTTCTTCGTCATGGACTTAACCTTTTCGATGCTGAGGAAACCTTTTCCGTCGTGGACCAAACCTTTTCCATGACGGACTCAACCTTTTCGATGCCGGACAAAACCTTCTCCGTCGTGGACAAAACCGTTTCGATGCCGGACCAAACTCGTTCAGCGCCCCCAAAAACGGGTTTTCATGCCCGGAAGGCCAGATCTGAAAATGCAGCGGTGACAGGCGGAGGGAGGCTGGAGGGCCGTCCGCCCCCGACCTCCCGGCGTGCTCTTTCCGGCCGGAGCGCCACCGTGAACGGACGGATTTTAACCGCTGATCAGACGCTGATTGGACGCTAATCCCAAGCCTCTGCCTCTGGATTCATCAGCGTCTGATTAGCGCCATATCAGCGGTTCAAAGCTCTTCAACCAGGCGAAACGACATCAGCCACGTCCCCATCGTTCCGGCTGTTTGCGCCACCCGCCCCCGACCTCCCGGCGTGCTCGTTCCGACCGGAGCGCCGCTGTGAACGGACGGATTTGAACCGCTAATAAGACGCTGATTGGATGCTAATTCCAAGCCTCTGTCTCTGGATTCATCCGCGTCTGATGAGCGTCCCATCAGCGGTTCGAACCTCTTCGAGAAGCGGGAGGAGACGGCGTTCAGTGTGCAGCCAAGGTGCCAACGACAATGAAGTGCCAGGCGCCTTCTGTCCAAAGCCCGTCAATGAAAGTCGTCCCTGTAAAAGCTTGCCGGAGTGCCGCCTGTTTCGTTAGATTCCCGTTCATGCGCCACCTCTCTCGAATCACCATCACCGCATTATTGGCAGTCCTTTTCCCGATCACCGCATCCCTCACCCAGGCCCAAGCTCAAGCCGCTGCAGGCGTGGCCTTGTCAGCAGACGAAAAGAAAAAGCTGCTGGAGCAGGCGACCGTGGCGCAGAACGCGGTGAACGAGTGGGATTTCGAGGGGATGATGAAGCATGTGCCGCCGCTGCTGCTGCGGATGGTGGGTGAGGAGAATTTCCGCCGACAGGCGAAGGCGTCGATCGAGGAGAGCAAGGCGGATGGAATCCGGTTCTTGGAAACGACACATGGCGAGCCGACGCCGGTGCATGTCTCGGGGGAGCATGAGGTCTGCTTCGTGCCGCGAACTTCAATCGTGCAAATGAAAGACGGGCGGGTCAAAAGCACGGCATTCTGGGTGGCGGTGCGGGAGAAGGGGGCCGCGGAATGGAAGTTCCTCGATGGTGCGCCGGTGCATGCGAATCCGAAAGCGCTGTGGGGGCTTTTTCCGGACCTGCCGAAGGACATCACGATTCCGGAATGGGAACAGGAGCCGGTGAAATGATTGGCCGGGCCAGGGGGCGGTCAGATTAACAACCGCCTTGGGGAAGGGCAGACAAAGGCATGACAGCGCCCACATCCTGAACCTGGAAAACGGGGGTGGGCAAAAAATTGACAGTTGGCGGACAATCTCCCCCCAGCCACGCCCCAATCGCTCCGCCGGTTCGCGCCACCCGCCACCCGCCCCCCGGCCTCCCGGCGTGCGCGTTCCGGCTCCGCCGCGAAATCTCCCAGCAGCCCTGCATGGAGACACCGCGAGCTCTGGAGCGCAGCGGAAGCAGCCGAACATCCCTGAAGTCCGATGCAGAGATCAATCCGGCGCAGGAACTTGGACGCCCCCCATGCCGCCGAGCAGGAAGACGGTGCCCCACCATAGTTTTTCTCCCGTAGTCAGGCGCGGTTTGCCGTCGTAGCCGGTGGCTTTTTTCGCCTCACCGGCCAGCACGCCCGGCTCGTAGCCGCGCACGGCCTGCTTTGGCACGAACAGGCGCTTGCCATCCCGATGATCCGTGAACCACGTCCCATCACGGTCGGTGCGCGGACGGTCGGCTCCGTAGCCCGTCGGGACATAAGTCGGCGGTTGGGTGGCGACCTGGTGCCAGAGGTGAAAGCTGTTCCAATCGGCATACGGCTTCTTTCCGGTGCTGCAAGAGGCGTAAAGCAGCGCAACAAGCAGCCAGCACCATCCACGGGTGAAAGCCAGCCGGTCGCGAGACGGACTCCTGACGGTGCCTGACAAAACATTTTCAGCAGGCAGGCGAGCAACTTCGGGAAGAAGATCGTGGGTGGTCATGAGGACGCTCTGTAACCCAAGCCGGATGGGACGCGAACGGTCTTTGGAGGGGTATGGGGAAACAGAGGCAGGCTGCCACAGGCGGACAATCCACGCATCTCGCCAAACGCATTAGGTGCCTTGGGTGTCGCGTTTCCTTCAACAAAATCCCGCGACAGGCAAGCTCCTCTCAGCCACGTCCCCATCGCTCCGCCTGCCCGCGCCACCACCCCCCCCCGACCTCCCGGCGTGCTCGCTCCGAGGGGCGCAGCGTTTGGTGGAGCGCGGACCGCCGAGTCCGCAGCGGGTGGTCAGCGGATGACGTGAACTCATCGGGTCTGCGCTGCCGCAAGGACGGTGGTGCTAGGACGGAGCCTGATTTCGCGGCCTGAGGCCATCCCTGCGCCTGCGGCGCGCCGGTATTTTCGGGTTTTTGACACCCGCTCTGAAACACCGGGAAACTTTTGGGGACTGGAGGGCTGCCCGGAATCCGTCCTTTGCCCCCAGCCCTGCTGAATCGCCCCCCCCCCCTTTTTCACTTCCTCCGCCTATGACGTCCCCCACTTCACACACCCAGCGTCGAGCCAGCCGCTGCGGCAAAAAAATGAGAAGCATTCTTTATGGGATCACGTCCGCACTGCTCCTGCTGGGGTTTTGGCAGGTCTGCGGGCCGTTGCAGGCTGCCACCTACAACTGGAATACCACCGACGGCACATGGGATACCTCAACCGCCAACTGGGCCGGTCCATCGCTTTGGGTTAATGGCAATGATGCTGTGTTTAATAATACAGCCACACTTTCAACGATCACGCTCGGCAGCACGATCACCGCAAATAGTGTGCTTTTTGGGAGCGCTCTAAACAATAACGGCAACTTCACCCTCTCCGGCGGCACTCTGAACGTCAGCGGCACCTTTAACGTATTGGGGGATGCCGCATCGGGCAACGACTATAGCGCAAGTCCCAAAGTGACTGTGTCATCGACGAACGTGGCCGTCACGGGCAACACGACCGTGGGGCGCGCCAACCTCGTCATCTCCGGCGGCACCTTCACGACGGCGAGCTTCGTCCAGTCCAGCGTCTCCTCCGATTGGGCCAATCTCGTCATCAAAGGCACCGCCAATGTGACCGCTGATAGCGTCAACCTCGCGAACGGCAGCACGAGCACGGGACAAGTCATTCTCGGTGGCGGCACCTTGACAACCGGCTCGATCACGGCTGTGGACCGTGAGCCCAATGTTAACAACACGTCCGTCCTCCTGTTCAACGGCACCCAGGTAATCGCGAGTGCCAGCAGCGCCACGTTCGTTTCGGTGGCATTCATAGGCAGTAATGCAAACCAGGCCTACATCGGCACCGGTGGGGCACTCATCAATACCAACGGCTTTGATGACACCATCACATCCGCCCTGAAGGATCTTTCTTCGACGATTGTTTTGAGTGATATGGGATTGGATGGAGCGGTCGCCGGCGCCGGCTTCCTGACCAAGAGCGGCAACGGCACCTTGACGCTCACCGGCGCGAACACCTACACCGGGCTGACCACGGTGAGCGTAGGCACGCTGCAAGTCGGCAACGGTGAGGCGAACACCAGCGTTGGGGCCAGCAGCTTCAGCGTGGCCAGCGGTGCCAGGCTCGCCTTCTTCCGGAACACCGATTCCACGGATTTTACGACCCAGGCGATCAGCGGCGCGGGCGATGTGGAGTTCAAGGGGCAAAGCCAGGGTTATTTCAGGTTCGCCGGCGGCTTCACGGCCGCCCTTACCTACACGGGCAGGACCATCGTGAACTTCGATGCACCGGTGGGAGGTACGGCCGGCTATCAGCGGGTGCTTTGGCTGGAGAAGGACGATGTGCTGCCTCATGCCACCGTGCTCGACCTCCAGTCCGGCAAGGTGTACATGCGCAGCAACACGACCCTCGGGGAGACGATCGGCGGACTCACGGGCAATGCCGGAACCTACATCAGCACCGACCAGACGCTGGTTCAAAAACTGACCATCGACACAGCGTCCGGCGGACCCCACACCTACGCCGGGGTGATTGGCGTCGATCCGACCTGGGTTAGCTCGACCAGCAACATCTCCCTCACGAAGACTGGTGCCGGCACGCAAATCCTCACCGGTGCGAACACTTACACCGGCGCGACGACGATCAGCGCGGGCAATCTCACGGTGAAGGGAGCTAACAGTTCGTCCGGCTTTGCCATCTCGTCGGGGGCGGTGTTGGAGTTCAATATCAATGCCAGCACAACCCAAGATTATGGCACCACCAGCTTTTCAGGGGCGGGAACGCTTCAGAAAACAGGCACAGGTGAAATCAGATGGGGGAGCGCTCCCGCGACATTTGCGTTGGATTCAGGATCGCTCATCGACGTCCAAGCAGGGTTGATGGTCGGAGGGCAGTACGCGAACGAGAATTGGACCAATAACAAGGCTGATTTGAATATTGCCAGCGGGGCCTATTTCGCAGGGGTGGAGGCCAATGTCCGGGTGGATGCTCTGACCGGCGGCGGCACCCTTTCGACGGGTTTCACGGGCGGGTATGGCTACACCAGCTTTACCATGGGCGCCGACAACGGAGGGGGCACCTTTTCTGGAACAATCATTGATGGGGTGGTCAGTCTGGGTGGGTTTTCTGATTTCGGCGGGGCTGTTGCCACGGGCAATGTCACCAAAATCGGCTCAGGCACGCAAATCCTCACCGGTGCGAATACTTACACCGGGCTGACGACGATCAGCGGCGGCACGCTGCAGCTCGGCAACGGTGGCGGCGCTG
>DAORHS010000359.1:0-5284 GCA_035438165.1 Prosthecobacter sp. | reverse complement strand
GAATGCCGTCAGTGAAGAGCATCCAGTGGCGGCCGCTGCTCAGTGGCAGCGCATGCTCCCGATAGCGTGCGGAACAGGCGATGCCGAGCGGCGCATTGCCGGGGGCGGCGATCTCCTTCCATTCCCTGCCATCGTAAACCTGGGCGCCGGGCAGGCCGGCGCAGCAGAGATGCACGCGGCGGGTTTTGGGGCAGACGAGCATCGCATTGATGGCGATGAAGCGCCCCGCCTTCATCACGCCGCACAGGCGCTGGTTCAGCGCGGTCATCCACTCCGCGAGATTCATTGAAACACAGAGATGCGCGGTGGAGGCGATCAAGGTGGTGCCGCGGGCCATGTCGAGCGCCGCGGGCAGACCTTTGCCGCAAACGTCGCCGACACCGAGCAGGATTTTGCCGTCGTCGATTTGATGCCAGAAGTAGAAATCACCGCCGACCTCGCTCGCCGGTTCATAGAAACTCTCCACGGCGATGTGCCCAAGGCGCACTTCGGGCGCGGGAAGGAACGAGTTTTGAATTTCGGTGGCAAGCGAGAGCTGCTGGCGGTTTTCGGCTTCGACGATCGCCTTCTTCTGCGATTCGAGCCGCATAAGCGTCACCGCGATGAGGCTGCCGAAGGTTTCAAACATCTCCACATCCTGCGCGTTGAAGCCGGCGCCGTGGTTGGGATTGATCGCCTGCATGACGCCGAGGCAGCGTTCGCCGTCGAGCAGTGGAATGGTGACCATGGCACGCGTGACGAGATCAGATTTGTCCGAAGCCGGACGAAAGTGACGGGGGTCGGAGAGCGCGTCCTCGATGTTGACGACTTTCTTCGTCGCATAAACGTCGCCGGCGATGCCCTTGCCCTTTGGCACGCGGACATCCATCGCGTTGATGGGGTCGAGGGTGGAACGGATCAGCAGATCCTCGCTGGGGCCGTCTGGCAGCAGGATGGAGCAGACCTCGCAGTCCATCACTTCACGTGACCGCTTCAGGATGTGATCGACAAGCTCGACGAGGTTGTGCGTGCTGCTCAAACGCCGTGCCACGTCGAGCAGCACGCTTTGGCGCGATTCGATGGGCTGCGGGTTACTCACGGCGTTTGAAGAGGTTGAGGATGCCTTTCTTTTTTTCTTCGGGGGTGGCGCTTTCGGGGGGCATGGGGCTGCCGGTGGGTTTGGGAGCAGGTTTTGCACCGGATTCGAGCTCCTTGATACGCACCGGATACGGTGACTGGGTGCTTCGCATGTGCTCGATGATCTGTTCCTTGGTGGGCACATCGTTCTCCTTGCTGCCGAAGATCAGGCGGCTGGGTTTTTCAGCGAGCGTGCCGGTGATGTATTCGCCCCAGACGACGAGGGCGTTCATCTCTTCAACGAGCGTGTTAACCTTGCGCATCGTGGTGTCGAGGTGCTTTTCCAAGCCCGGGCCCGAGGCGTTCTCGCCTCCGGCAAAGAGCTTGTGAAGGTCGGTGGTGATCTCTTCGAGGCGCAGCTTCAATCCCGGTTTGCCATCCGGTGTTCCGGCGATCGTTTGATTGAGCTCCTTCGAGAAGGTTTCGAGGTTGGCGAGGATGGCATCCGCACGCGGAGCGAGACCCTTTTCAGCCGCGTCTTTCGGGCCTTTGACGAGTTCCTGGATGCCCGTGGCCGTTTCGTCGAGCTTGTCGGCCACGGCATTGATCTTCTGTCCGAAGCCGGGTGTTTTTCCATCACCGGCAAACGTGACCTTCAACTCCTGGGTGAAGGATTCGATGTTTGCGAGCGAGTCGGTGATCTTCTTGGAAGCATCGCCTTTGCCGAGCGGGTCGGTGATTTTTCGGAGGTCGGCGGTGATGCTTTTGATGTCGGCGAAGATCGCATCCCCGCCGGGAATCATCATTTCAAGCAGGCTGCCGGCGCTGGCGGAGGTGAGTCTGGTTCCATCGACCAGCAGGCCTTCCTCGTCGTCCATGCGCGCCAGCGCGATGTGTTTTTCACCCAGGATGGACTCGGCGCTGATGAGCACCTTCACACTGGCTGGGATGGGCGTCTTCTCGAAGACCTCGATGTGAACGCGTACGGTGTTGCCGGAGACAAGCCGGTCGGCAGGGCCGAGGTGCTCGATGCGTTCGACCGTGCCGATCTTGTCGCCGGCATACAGCACGGCGGTGTTGCGGTGGATGCCGGTCACGTCGGCGAAATCCACGGAGAACCGCAGGTGCGGTTTGCGCCAGGGATCGCCGGAAATGGCGAAGAGCAGCGCTCCGAGCAGCATCAGGGAACACAGGATGACCAGGGTGGCCACGGTCGCGTCTTGCTTGTTTTTCATGACTTGGAGGAGTGGATGGCGGCACGTGAGTACAAGCCGGTTTCATTGAGGCCGAGCAGTGTTTCGCGGTAGAGCAGCTCGCCGGAATCGTCCGTGCCGTCGCCCTTGGGGTCGCCGTTGATGAACTGCTGCACGGCGGGATCGGGATGGGCGCGAATTTCCTCAGGCGTGCCTGTGGCGATGACTTTGCCCTGATTGGCGCCGGTGCCGAGCATGATGATGCGCGTGCCGATGCGGAAGACGCTGTTCATGTCATGCGTGACCACGACCACGGTCGCGCCGATCTTCTGCGTGAGGCGTTGCGTGAGTTCATCGACCACGGCGGTCATGATGGGATCGAGTCCGGCGGTGGGTTCGTCGCTGAAGACGAGCGGAGGATCCAAGGCGAGTGCTCGCGCGAGTGCGGCACGCTTTTTCATGCCACCGCTGATCTCGGAAGGCTTCTTGTGGCCGTGACCGGTCAAGCCGACCTGCTCCAGCTTCATTTTGACGACGGTGTCGATCAATCCGACGTCGAGCCGCGTGTGCTCCACCAGCGGCAGGGCGACGTTTTCCGCCACAGTGAGCGACTGCAGCAGCGCGCCTGATTGAAACAGCATGCCGTAGCGGCCGCGCAGCTTTTGCATCGCGTCAGCGCTCATGGTGGTGATTTCCTGGCCGAACACCTTGATGCTGCCGGAGGTGGGCTTCTCGGTGCCGATGAGGTGGCGCAGCAGGGTGCTCTTGCCGCAGCCGCTGCCGCCCATGATGACGAAGGTGTCCCCGGCATGCACCTTGAAACTCACGCCATTGAGCACGGTCTGCTTCCCGAAGTGACGGACGAGCGAATCGACCTCGATGATCGGTTCGCCGGCGGCGGAGTTTGTCGCTGAGGAAGGCATCAGAAGAAAAACACGGCGGTGAGGACGGCGTTGGCGATGAAGACGCTCAGCAATGAAACCACGACCGAACGCGTGGTCGCGAGTCCGACGCCCTCAGCGCCGCCGGAGACGTTCAAGCCGATGCTGCAGGCGATCGTGATGATCAGCACGCCGAACACGCCGCTCTTCAACAGGCCGATGCCGACATCCCGAAGCTCGACGTATTGCAGCGCGTGGGTCACGTAGAAGGCCGTGGACATGTGGAGCGAGAAATGGCTGATCAGCCAGCCGCCGGCGAGTCCGACGTAGATGCTGAACACCGCCAGCAGCGGCATCATGATGACCATGGCGAGGAAGCGCGGAACGATGAGATAAGACATGGGTGGAATGGCCATGACTTCGAGGGCCTCGATTTCCTCCGAGACCTTCATCGTGCCGAGTTCGGCGGTGACGGAGGACCCGCTGCGGCCGATGACGATCACCGCCGTGACGAGCGGGGCGAGTTCGCGAATGAGGCTGGAGGACACGAGTCCGGGCACATAGACCGTGGCGCCGAGCTTCGCGAGCTGCGCGGCGGACTGCATCGCCAGCACGACGCCGATGGTCAGCGCGGTGAGCGCGGACATGGGAACCGCATGCACGCCGATGCGCACGATTTGAGCGAAAGTGTGACCGATGCGCCAGGGCCTGCCGCGAAACGGCGCCACCATCAGCCAGTAGAGAAGGTCGGCACACAACGCGAAGTATTGGCGAAGTGCTTCGGTCATGCAGGTGGTGGGAGGGATTAGCGCCGGCTGGTCAGGTCGGCGGCGTTCAGCGCCTCTTCCACCGTGGGCAGGTGGGTGATGAAATCGCCGAGGCGGACGATCTTGAACGAGGCCTCGACACGTCCTTGAATGCCACTGAGCGCAAACTCGCTGCCCGCACCGCTCGCATGCTGGAAGTACTCGACCACGACGGCCCAGACCGGCGTGTTGACGAAGGTGACCTTTGCAAAGTCGATGATCAGCCGCTTCACCTTCGCCTTCATCTGCTCGCGCACGAGTTTTTGGAACTCAGGCACGGTCGCCAGATCAGCCTCGCCTTCGAGTTCGATGACGACGGCGTTGGGGTGGGTGCGGAGGGTGGGTTTCATGAGGGTGAATCAAAGGATCAAAGCCAGCCGGTCTGGTTCAGGCGGCTGGTGAGTTCCATCTGCTTTTCGAGCTGGGTGGCATAGGTCGCGGCGTTTTCGGCATTCGGTTTGCAGCGCGTGGATTCGTCCAGTGTGACGAGTTTGGCGCAGAGCGTCTCGTAGCTGACCTTGCCGGTCTGGTTGCCGTGCGCGTAGGCGGCCTGGATGGCGCCACCGAGCGCGGCGCCTTCGCTGGTGTTGAGCGTCACGACTTCGGCGTTGAAGCAGTCGGCGGCAATCTGACGCCACACGGCGCTCTTGCTGCCGCCGCCGGTGAGGCGGATTTCGGTGGGGTTCATGCCGAGATCGCGGAAACGCTTCAATCCATAGGCGAGTCCGAGCGTGGCGCCTTCGACGGCGGCGCGGGCGATGTTGACCGGAGCCATGTTGGTCGGACGCAGGCCGTGAATGACGCCGGTGCCGTTGGGCAGGTTCGGTGTGCGTTCACCATTGAGATAGGGCAGGAACATCACGCCATCGGCGCCCACGGGCGCGGATTTCACCGCCGCTTCGAGCTGGCGCAGATCCCAGCGGAACATCTCGCGCACCTGCTCGGTGACGACGGTGACGTTCATGGTGCAGACGAGCGGCAGCCATTGGTCCGTGCTGTCGCAAAACGCGGCCACCTCGCCCTGACCATCGACCACGGGTGATGCGGCGACCCCATACAGCGTGCCGCTGGTGCCGAAGCTCGCGGTGACGACGCCGGGCTTGATGTTGCCGGTGCCGATCGCGCCCATCATGTTGTCACCACCGCCGGCGCTGATGATCACGTCGTAGCTCAGGCCCCATTTGCCGGCCAGTTCCTTGCGGATCGTGCCATGCACGGCTTTGGAAGAGCCAAGCGGTGGCAGCATGCCGCGCACGCTGGGGTCGATGTAATCACAGATCTCGTAGGCCCACTCGCGTGTGTTCACGTTGAGGATGCCCATGCCCGAGGCGTCGCCGTATTCCATGCG
>DAORHS010000358.1:0-5290 GCA_035438165.1 Prosthecobacter sp. | reverse complement strand
GGCTGCGTGCCCTCGACTATTTCATTGAGTTGCATCCCGAATGGCGTGGAAAATTTTCCTTCGTGCAGATCGCCGCGCCCAGCCGCTCTCATCTGCCGGAATATCAGGCGGTGGAGAATGAGATCGAATCCCTTGTCGATCATCTCAACTGGCGCTGGGGCCGCACCGGCTGGCAGCCCGTCACGTTTTTGAAGCAGCAGCAAGGGGCGGTGGACATGGCGGCCCTGCACCGGCTGTGCCGCTTTTTCATCGTGAACTCGCTGCATGACGGCATGAACCTTGTCGCCAAAGAATTCGTCGCCAGCCGTGCCGACCATGACGGCGTCCTCATCCTGAGCCGGTTCACCGGAGCCTTCCGCGAACTGGACTCCGCGCTCGGCGTCAATCCCTTCGCGACCCACGAAACCATGCAGGCCGTTCATCAGGCGTTGACCATGGAGCCGGCAGAGCGCATGCATCGCATGAAGGTGATGCGGGAGAAGGTGGCCTACAACAATGTGTATCGTTGGGCGGGCGGCATCCTCTCCCAGCTCATGCAATTGGACATTCCCGAGACCTCCATCAACGATGACGCCGCACTGGACTGAACAACGCGATCAATTGCACGAGTGGCTGGTCTCTCATCCTCGAATCCTGATCGGCTGCGACTTCGACGGCACGCTCGCGCCCCTGGCGCCGCATGCAGACGAAGTGTGCCTGCCGGAAACCACGAGGGCCGTTCTCACACGACTCTCAGCGCAACCGGGCGTGACGCTCGCCTTCATCTCCGGCCGTGGTCTGGCGGATCTGCGGCGGCGTGTGGATCTGCCCGGTGCCTGGTATGCCGGCAATCACGGACTCGAAATGACCGATTTCGCCGGTTCGATCGTTTTCGCTCCCGCTGCTGTTGAAGCCGGTCCCGCGTTGCGTCAGGTGCTCGCGGAACTGAGTCCTGCCTTGCAACATCTGCCCGGCGTGTGGATCGAGGACAAACAGCTCACGCTCTCCGTCCACTACCGGCAGTCTGCGGCATCCTGTCATGCCGAAGTGGAGCAGCGTGTCCGATCTACGGTGCGAGGTGTCACTGCATTGGAAGTTCGTCCCGCCAAATGCATCTGGGAGGTTCGCCCCGCCATCGACTGGGACAAAGGCTCTGTCCTGCGCTGTTTTTTGGAGCAAATCCGCATTCCTTCGCACGCTGCAGCCTTCATGGGCGACGACATCACGGATCAGGACGCCTTTCGCGAACTGCCTGACGGCTGGACCTTCTTCGTCGGCGACGATGCCGGCTCGACAGCACGCCTTCACTTGAGAGATCCGCAGGACAGCGCCGAACTGCTGCAATGGCTCACCGAAGTCAGGTCCGCACGCTGACAACTGCGAAACCCGGCTGCCTGGCATGATTTCAAATCCACCCCTCAAATCGCCGGTTTCCGTGTCATCCGTGCATTCCGTGGGCCAAATCTCTTGCCAAGCCGGCGTTTCACTCGCTACAACCGAACCGCCATGAACTCCAACCGCCGCACCTTCCTCACCACCTTCGCCGTCTCTGCCGCCACCACCACAATCCTTGCCCGCGATTGGTCTGGCAAAACCCCTGAGCGTTACCCGGACCCCGACGTCATCGCGCTTGATCCTGCGTTTGAAAAACTGATTCAGGGGAACTCGCCCATCCGCCGCCTTCACACCGGCATGCTCTGGGCCGAAGGCCCCGCCTGGAACGGCAGCGGCAACTACCTCGTCTGGAGCGACATCCCCAACAACGCCCAGATGCGCTGGCTGCCCGAGGACGGCCATGTCTCCGTCATGCGCAACAACGCCAACAACAGCAACGGCAACACCTTCGACCATCACGGCCGCCAGATCTCCTGCGAGCATGCGACCCGCCGTGTGGTGCGCTACGAACTCGACGGCAAGATCACCGTCCTCGCCGAAAAATTTGAAGGCAAGCCCTTCAATGCCCCGAATGACGCGGTCGTGCATCCTGATGGCGGCATTTGGTTCACCGATCCCGGCTACGGCAGCATGATGGACTACGAGGGCAACAAAGGTGAGCTCCTCCTCAAGGAGGCCGTCTATCGCATCGATCCCGGCGGCGAGATCACCAAAGTCACCGAGGATTTGACCAAACCGAACGGCCTCTGTTTCTCCCCCGATTACAAGAAGCTCTACATCGTCGATACCGGCGCTCCGAAAAACATCCGCGTCTATGACGTGGACGGGGCCAGCCTGAAAAACGGCAAGGTTTTCGCCACCAACAAAGGCCAGCTCGCCGACCCCAAGGGCAAGGGCAACTCCGACGGCGTCCGTTGTGACATCGAGGGCAACGTCTGGGCCAGCGCCGGCTGGATCGGCGACGGCTACGATGGCGTCCACGTCTTCAACCCCGAAGGCAAGCTCATCGGCTTCATCAAACTCCCCGAAACCGCCAGCAACGTCTGCTTCGGCGGTCAAAAGCGGAACCGTCTCTTCATCACCGCCAGCCAGAGCCTCTACACAGTCTATGTGAACACCCGTGGCGCGCATCATTGCTGACGCATTGATGGAGCGCGAGTATGGCGAAGCCTACTCGCCACTTGTCATGGTCTTGCTCACTCAAAGAGCAAAGCCACTCACGCCATCACCCACCCACTCCACACGCCTCGGTCTTAAACGCCGCAGGAAAGTCAGGCGAGTGGTCTTCGACACACTCGCGCTCCACTTGCTCGCGGCGCACGAGCCGCGTATGAAGCAGCATGGATGAATCCTACACCCAGCGCTTCGGCGGCATCGGGCGGCTTTACGGAGCTGCGGCGTTGCCTCGTCTCGCGGCGGCGCATGTCGCCATCGTCGGCGTCGGCGGTGTTGGCTCCTGGGTCGTCGAAGCCCTTGCGCGCAGCGGCATTGGCGAGCTGACGTTGATCGACATGGACGACGTCTGCATCACCAACACCAACCGCCAGCTTCCCGCGCTCGCTCACACCATCGGCGTGACCAAAGTCGATGTGCTGGCAGCCCGCGTGGCCGAAATCAATCCCGCCTGTCGCGTGAATTGCGTCATCGAGTTCCTCACCGAGTCGAACGCGGACCGCCTGCTCGCGCCGAATTTCGATTTCGTCGTCGATGCCGTCGATCGCACCTCCATCAAGGCGCTCATCATCGCCAAATGCCACGCGCGCGGCCTACGCGTCATCACCTCCGGCTCCGCCGGTGGTCGTCGCGACCCCACCGTCATCAAAATCGCCGATCTCGGCCACGCCGGAGCCGATCCATTGCTCCGAGGCGTACGCCAGAGCCTGCGTCGAGATCACGGCTTCGCCAAAAGCGAGCAGCATCGTCCCGTGACGATGAATGTGCCCTGTGTCTTCTCCACCGAGAAGCCGGTTTACCCCTGGGCCGACGGCTCCTGCTCCCTCGAACCCGAGCAAGGCACCGAAACCGGCCTCCGCCTCGACTGCGCCGCCGGCTTCGGCGCCGCCACCTTCGTCACCGGCACGTTTGGTTTTGTGCTCGCTTCGGAAGTGGTGGGCCGATTAACGAAAGCAGATTGATTCGCTTTGAACCGGTCGCTTTACAGGCTTGCAGCCCAGGATCTGTTTTTCGCGGGCGCTAAACGTGGTGGCATAGCGTCGTAGGTTTTACCATTCAGTTCCCGCCCAGCAGCTTTCTTGTTTCTGCCGCCCCACTGCTTGAAAAAGAAGGCCACATCCGCCTTCTGGCACTGACGCTGGATTTGCCGCACCCATTCAGCCGCCATGGGGCGCGAGTGGACGCCGCTTTCTCCTCCTACAATCGCCCAGTGAATCCCGGTGAGATTCAAATTCGGCAAAGGGCCGATCAACGGTTCACAAGACAGGAAGCGCACCGTTGCAGGCACTTTACGCAGGCAGTCGATTCTTCCTGTTACGGCCTCATTCTCCACACTGACTCCCATCCATATGTTTGGCGTCCATTTCAGTTCACCGGCCAATTTTTCCAGCCGTGCAGCGCGTTTGGTCAGGACTTGGAAGACATGCTGGGGACACTCATTCATCACTTTGAAAACCTTCTTGATGAAGCTCAGCGGCACTTCGTCATGAAAGAGATCGCTCATTGAGTTTACAAACACCACGCTGGGCTTTCTCCAGCCGCGAGGAATGCTCAGGGCATCTTCATGGCAGCGCACGGCAAAGCCCTCCGCATACTTGGCCACGCCCATCGCCTGCAATCTACGTGTCATCACTTCCGCATAGCAGTTTTTGCAGCCTGCGGAGATCTTGTCGCAGCCTGTCGTCGGGTTCCAAGTCAGTTCAGTCCATTCGATGCTTGAGGCGGCCATGAGTTAGGTGAGGTGGATGGTGATGATTTTGCGTTTAGAGAGGTCTGGTGCTTTACACGCTTGGTAATTGAGGAAGAAAGCACCCTTTCGAGTGCTTTCGGGGATAACATGAATACGACCCAGATTTTGCATCGAGGTGAGAATCTGTGTCGTGTGAGTTGGCAGGAACCCGGCATGAATTGTCGCCTCGTAGAGCGCCTCATTGGTTTTGGCGCCCGAAGCCAAGCTGGCCTCAATGAGTTTCTCCAACGGGTTTGTCTGTGGGAGATCAAATAGCCCGCCAGCGATTCCCTCGTCTTGGTAGCTCCAGCCCTTGCCCTGATCATTGTCCAACTTCCACTTTGTCTCCAGCATCTTCTCTGCGCCATAAATGTGAGAAGTGAAAAAGAAAAGGCAGAACGCGGTCTGGGCATCCTTACGGATGGTAAAGCTGTCCACATAACAATCTGGCATTAACAGGCGAAACCCATCCTTGATGTAGTCCAAGTAGTCTGTCACACCCATCCCAACCGGGAATCCTCTGCCATAGCGCAGCTCCTCCAAAAAATCAGACAGTGCCACTGGGGTTCCCTTCTGCGAAAAGCGGAACATATGCTGCGTCGGTAGAAACAGCAAAACTTCAGTGTTGCCGCCTGCCATCAATTCCTTGATGGCACCGGGCCGGATCTCTTTGTAGCCGTAGGGGTCGATAAAGATGAACGCCTTTTCGCGGCTGAGTGCTGCCAGTTGTTTCTTGGTCGCTTCCATCACTTCCTTAAAATGCAGAATGGATGAGGTGATGGTTAGAGCAGGCGGCCCCTTCCCAAGCAGATCCATGCAGGCATGCACGTTATGAACTTTGTTCGCATCTTGGTCATTGAAGTGAAATGTGAAATTCTTCTCCGGGCATTTGAGACTGAACGCTCGCAGGCTTTTGATGAATGTGATTGGGCTTCCTTCACCACCGTTCGGGTAAATCCCCTCACCGCAAAAAAGATCGTAGCAGCGAACACGCTCCGTAAACGAATCATGTCC
>DAORHS010000357.1:0-5303 GCA_035438165.1 Prosthecobacter sp. | reverse complement strand
CGCGCCCGAGTGACGAACGAGTTGGTTCACCAAAGCTTCAGCATTGTTCTGCGCAAAGCGCTTGCTCAAGCACCCGCCACCGGCTCAGAATGATTCTGGGCATGAAACTCGAAAGAACATTTGCAGCCGGTGTTGTGGCTGCTGACTGTGAATTGGTAAAACTGGATAACATCAATGAATGAGTCCGAATCAGAACAGGCAGCCGAAGACCCGAGTTTGGATGAGGTTTTCTCCAGTTACGACGATCAGGAGAATTTCATCCAACGCAAAGATGAGGAACATTCGTTTTCGAAACGGATCGAAAATGACGCGGAAAGCAGGCGACTGGCTGACATGGATGTCATCCATGAATCTGATTTCATCCTGCCACCTGCTATCCGTTACGGTCTCTTTGCCAGCTGGGAACTGCATCCAGGCGGCAAGCATGTGTATGGTTATCGTCTTGAAGGCTTTGGCGGCTTCAATGGCGACGAGAGCACTCCCGCTGGCAATGGCGTGTATTTGTCCATGCAAACTTTCGATACCAACCGCAGCGGGCGAGTGCCTGCACGCCATGCCTTTGTTCCACCCCGACATGCGTTGCTGGTGGTCAACGAACCTGTGTATTTTGAGAGCGACCCGGCGCTGGTCTTTCGAGACATTCGACAGGATGATTCCGTATGGTTGAAGTTGTGCAAAGTGGCGGCTCATCGCTCCAACAGGCTAAGCCAGGAGAAATGGACCCCTCCGCTATTCGGAGACATGCTGACGAAGCTGCTTTGTGAAGCTGGGTATGACTCCATCTATTTCCAGTCATCTGGCAAGCCGTGGGTCGTGTTGTTGATGCCAGGAAGACCCTTGGTGGCACAAAGCCCGATGCAGAATGAGCGGCCCTCTCACTCTTCACAAACTGATCCAACACCGGCACAACCAATCCATGTGGAGATGGAAGTTTCATTTGAGAGCCGCAAGACGCTCGAGATTGAGCTGCCATTCGCTTCGCGGCGTCGCTCTTTATCACGCGAGATCATTACACAGGAAGAAGGAATCGAGATTCATGAATGGCCCAGCGGCAGAGAGACCGAGGTCGACCGAGAAATCAGACTCGGGACCGCTGTGTTGAAGCTTTTCTTCATGCAGGACTTTTTGGATGGGAATGCCGTTCCCTTCACAGAGCTGGAATACCGCCCAGATGTTTCAGAACGGGAGCGGCTTGCTGAAATGCGCCTGGGTGCCTTCCAAATCGAGACGTGCGGGTTTTGTGCAAGCAAGGAGTTGTCATCTGACTTGGCCTCGTTGCCCTCAATCAAGGTAGATTCTGAATTCCTGACAACCGGCTCTCTCAAGATCGGCCCATGGGACTTCGAAGACGCGTCATGCGACGAAAGCTGTGGGCTCCAGTGGATCTGGGATGGTGAATCCCTTCCTTTTCACCCATCTGCCATCTGCGATCCGCCGCGAGGTATGGATTTGGGGGAATGGCAAAAACTCATTGGTGAAGCTGACTACATCCGGTCGCACACCACCCATTCGCAGGCGACGGGCCATACCAAGGCTGAGGCACTCGTCTCGCCTTGTCATGAGATTTTCATCGAGTGGCTTTTGATGCTGCCAGATGAGCATATGCGGGATTTGGGTCTACTGGCTACAACCCTCGAGTGGATTGAGCGGGAGAGGAAGTTAAGCAGGATTTGACAGGTCGATGCGACTTACAGGTGGCTGCGCCTTTGCGCGCCAAATGGTTTTGCAATGGCCGGATTATCCCGCTTGTAACATCAATCGGCTCAAGAGTTGACGTGGGCGTTGGTGCCAATAATTACAGTCGATAACCAAAATCAAACAGCTTTGCGTGCGGCTGATGGCTGTATTCAGAGTGGCGTTGCCTTGTGGGATGGTGCTGTCCGTTAGGAAGGGATTTCTCCCACAATCGGTGGCGCAAAAAATCACGGTGTTCCACTCCTGTCCTTGAGCCGCATGCACTGTCATCACGCGGTCCCTCAAGTGATGGCCGACCAGGCGTTGAATAAGCCTCACTTGCTTTGTATATGGCGCGAGGATTACGAATTCGCCATGCCGATTTTGAACCTCAGCTAGAACTGCTTGCGCCTGAGCTTCAGATATCCAATCCGCAGAGGCCGAGCGTGGTGCATGAACCACTTGAATCTGGAGGTCGCCATTCTGGTTTGCTGCGGTCAGGTGAATTCCATCCGCATCGTACACCAACTCACCGAGTAACTGCGCCAGATTGGGGCCGAAACGATAGCTGACGGTCAGTGTCCGCCTGGCGATGATTTGAAATG
The DNA here is from genome assembly GCA_035438165.1 of Prosthecobacter sp. Taxonomy (GTDB): domain Bacteria; phylum Verrucomicrobiota; class Verrucomicrobiia; order Verrucomicrobiales; family Verrucomicrobiaceae; genus Prosthecobacter. The sequence continues at coordinate 3,024 of DAORHS010000357.1, read as the reverse complement.
GTGGTGGCCGCTGTGGGTGACCGCCCAGGTGATAGAGCAGGCTGGCAGGGGCATCGCGGTGGATCCAGGCCAGCTCCGCAAATGGCGCTGATCTTGCCCACAACAAACAAGGTTTGAGAGCTGGGGTCTGAAGCTGAGGAGGCTTGACCTCGCAGACAGGTGGAAGCTGGCGGTCATCGCCCAGCATCGCCACCGGCACGTTGCCGCGGAACAAAGTCAGAGCCTTGATCAACGGGGTGTAGGCAGCTTCATCGAGAAAGATCTGCGCCAGTGGCGGCCGGTTGCCAGCCCATTGGCCGATGTAATGATCCAAGGTCAATCCAATGACCTGCACTTGGCGTAGCCTGACCTCCATTGTCATTTGTTCGAGTTGATGGATACGCTGCTGCGTTTGCGTCAACTGCCGCTCAACTTCAATCATGCCGAACACCTGAAAGTCCGCGTCTGGCTGCAAGGCATTCAACCGGGCTTGCGCCTGCGCCAAGAGTTCACTTGCACGACTAGATCGGGCTGTCGCGCCATAAGCGTCGTCTGTCACTTGTAGCAGGTACGGCTCCAGTTGAAGATTCGTCCGCCGCTGGTAGCCGCTTAACGCCCGCTGTGAGTCGATCCACAGCGAATTCACTCGAAGACGCTCCCCCTTCCGTGCCTCCAAGTTGTGATGATGGCGCGTCCATTGTTCAGTGATCTCCTGGTTCGCGCCCGTCAAGCCGCCCAGCAAGCGGTTGAAAACAGCGGAAGACCTTGCCTGCAAGCGGGCAATCGCTTGTAAATCCTCATCAATCAGGCGATCAAGCTCCAACTTGGCGTGAAGGTTTGTGGCGTAATCACTGAGCATCTGGCTGATGACTTTCATTTCCTGCACTTCACTCAAGCAGACAAGGTATGACCGATGCCGTTCAAGCCTTCTCATCCGCGTATGCGCAGCTTCAAGAGCGACCTGGATGCCTCTAACTTCGCATTGCTCTGGATACTGAGCTGCAAATACATGACCCGGTGTGCCGAGGCGGATGAACCGGTCCAGAGCTACGCCTACTCCGCGACACGACTCAATCAAACCTGTCATCGCCAAATCCAACGCGTTGTTTGTGGGAGCCAGCACCATGACGGTGTTGTTAGCACGCACATGGGCCACCACCGCTGCCGCGAGCACTTTTTTCGTCTTGCCAGTGCCAGGTGGCCCCCAGATGAAACTAACTGGTTGGCCAAGGATTGCGGAAACCGCTGCCGTTTGCTGACCTGTGAGATTGAAGTTGGCAGGTGGTTGAAGGCCAGCCGGATGCGCTGGCATCTGAAGCAGATTCCCGAAGTTGTGGAACCATTGCTCAACACGCGCCACGATGAACTTCATGTCACTTACAAGGACGATGCTATTCTGATGGGCGGTAACAAAGGCGGGCCAGGGGCCTGTGATCTTGATCAAGAGCACCTTGGTATCCGGGTCATATTCGACGGGCTTATAAAGAGCTGCATCTTGCAACTGACCGCCAATTCTGATGCGGACCTCATCTGCATTTCTTAACCCTCTGTTCAGCTGCAACTGCCAAATGCCGTCTCCGATATGCACTTTGGCCACCAGATGATGCTCGATGACACCATTGTTGTTCTGGTCAAGAAAGTCCCAGTATGCTTGGGCGGCATCAATGCAGAGTTCGTTGAGCGGCATGCGGGTTTGAGTCGGTAAAGCGGCCACACGCTCGTTCAAACGTGTCTGAAAGTAGCCTGACGCAGGCAGAAAAGCATGGCAAGAGCCTTGTCCTTATCAAAAAAGGAGAGTGCCTGCGCCACTTCTGGCGCTCCGGGCCGCTGAGCGCAAAGAAACCTCCAAACCGCGCCCCACTCCATCAGCACTGGAAAACACCCGCATTCATGCGATAGATACCTACCTCCATGGAAACCGCCGCCCCATTGCCAACACCCCGCCTGCCAACCAAGCAGGAAGCAGCCGCGCTCAACTCCAAACGCTCCTACAGCACGTCCGCCGAAGCCAACAACCAAGCGGACCACCTGCGGCAGATGAGAATGCGCGAATCGCAGAAGCACGCCGCCGCGATAAAGCGCTCCTGATCGACTGGGCACGCAACGCCGGCACGGTCTATCACTGCCCGCTTGAGTCCGCCACCACTGTGGAAGTAGTCGGCCCCTTCCAGCTCCGCAACGCCTCCGGCATCGTCACCACCGACATGACGCTCGCGGGATCCGACCGCACCAAAAACCCCGACAAACCATTGTGCTTTCTCGCCCCACAAGGTGTAGAATAGCTGCATGGAGAATCTCGGCTTATTCAAGGGCTCGCCCGAGCAGACGCTTTCAAAGGAACAGGCGTTGGCCTTGTTTCGAGCGAATCAGAAAAACCGGAAACTTACACGCGTGCCGGGGGATCAATTCCGCCCCATACTGAACGCACCAACCCGCTCGAAGACCACCTCGGCGGAAGCCCTGGCACAAACGCTCCGAATCCACGGCAACTCCCCGTCCAAGCCGTTCAGCTCCTCGATTGGGCGCAGGAAAACGGCGGGATGATCACCGCTCACTAATGAAAAAGCTATCCGCTCTTGTTTGCGACGAGCGGATATAACCGGAAACCCAGCGGCGCACTTTCAATCGAAGAAATTCCGGCGGATTATAGGCTCCTCCTCTACCAGCGCCTTGCTGAGGGTCTGCCCGAGTGGATTGGGAAGGAACTCCTCCAGGCCGAGGCGCAGCACGAGGCGGTTGGGAATGGCGAGCGGACGGATCGCCAGCAGGCTGTCCGCTGCGCGGCGCACGAGCTCCGGGCCGCTGAACGCAAAGAGACCTCCAAGCCGCTCACAAAACTCCCGGCAGAAGTCGCCCTCCGTACTATCTTTCCCCATGCCAACGACCCCTCCCAATGGCCCCACTCCCATGACTCCCGACCAAGCGCGGGAGACCTTCAAGAACGGCAATCCCTGGCCGATCACTTTGGAGGAGGCACAGCGGCTCGCCCAAATCGAGAGTTCTCAGAGGAACGAATCGCCGGAGACCAAAAAGGCCAACGCACTG
>DAORHS010000356.1:0-5303 GCA_035438165.1 Prosthecobacter sp. | reverse complement strand
CACGCTGTAGAGATGATGCAGCACGCGAGCCATTTCAGCGGCGGAGGGTTTCGCGGAGAGGATGTCGATGCCAGCGTAAAGCTGGAAAGCGTCCGCATTGACTACTTCACCTCCCACACGTTCCGCCAAGGCGAGCGCAAGCGCCGACTTGCCGGAAGCCGTGGGGCCGGCGATGAGGAATGTGCTGGCGGGAAGCATGGTTGCGGGCACGGTCAGCGCGCCACGTTTTGGATGCCTTGACCGGCTTTTTTCACGCCATGACCGGCATGGTAGAAGGCAGTGTCAATGCCACGCCCGACGCGGGTGGCAGGGCCACCACCGCCACGGCAGGCGGTCAGGGTGAGAGCGACGAGAAAGAGGGGGATGAGCAGCGTTTTCATACGACACAATATCGCATCATGTGCCCCGCTCAAGTGTGGCATAACTACGCGATGTACTCGCGAAACAGGCCGCCAAAGATGGCTCCGACACGCCAGAAACTCTCGTGGCGGCCGAAGTGGCCATCGCTGTACATGACGATGGCGTAGCGGGTGCCAGGATAGTCGAAGAAGAGGCCTTCGTGCTTGTAGGGGCCGTCGGTGCCGGTTTTGCCGCCAATGTAGGTGATCTCGGCGGGCAGATACCAACGGCCACGGCCAAACTGATTGCGGCGGCAGGATTCGATGAGCATTTCGCAACCGTGGTCGAACTTGTAGTTCACCAGGCGCTCGAAGAACTCGGCGTAAAAGCGTGGGGACTGGCCGTTGGCGCGGATGGGTACATCGGGGAGATTGTATTTCTGCTCGAAGGCGCGTTCGTCGGAGTCGCTGAAGCGGCTGAGCATGGCATGCCAGGAGGCGTTGATGGTGAGATCACAGGCATTGACGATGTGCTGGAATTCTTCGCGGGTGAGATGGCCTTGCCGGGCTTCGAGTAGCACGGCGGAGACGGCGGGTTTGGGCATGGAGGCACCGATGAGGACGCGGTCGGCCTGGTATTCGGCCAGATACGCGCCGGTGCTGAGGTTTTTCACGGCGTAGCCGAGGCGCGTGTCATGCTTGATGCTTTCGTAGCCGCGTTGGGCTTCAGAGGTCCAGGCCATGCCGAAGGCGGGTTTGGCCGGAAAGCGGAAAGTGGCTCCTGAAACAAGGAAACGCTGTTTGTATTCGCTCAGGGCGGCGGCGCGTCTGCCAGCAACAAGGAGGGGAGCGCCGCTGAACGGGCCGGAGGATTGCGAAATGAGCCTGGTACGGCGGACTTCCCGCAAATCCGGCAGGATGCAGCCGGCGAGAGTGGCGGGAACGGCGCCCAGCGCGGCGCGGAGGAGATCACGGCGTGAGTTCATGGCGGGATGGTGAAGGTTCCGTCGCAGGCGTTGGCGATCTGGCGGAGCAACGAGGGTTCGTCGGAGCTCTGAGAGGGGTCCTCGCCAATGCCGATGGTGTGGATGCGAGTCTGAAATTTTTCATGAATGCGTCTGGCCAGATCGAGCACCTGGTCGGGGGTGCCGTCGCTGGGCGCACCATCGCTGAGGAAGTAGATGGCATCGATGTTGCCACCGGGGAGGACGCGGGTCAGCGCGTGGTTGAGGGCTTCGCACATGGGGGTGCCGCCGTCCGCCTGGAGGCGATCCACGAAACGCACCGCCTGCTTGTGATTTTTTTCATCGTCCAGCGCGATGCCGCGGCCGGAAAAGCAGGATTCCACGTTCTCGCCGAAGGTGACGATGCCGTAGCGCAGTTTGCCGGATGTGTTTTGCATGGCGATGAGCAGGTTGCTCATCTGCGCCTTGAGCTTGTTGATGCGGTTGTCGATGATCATGCTGCCGCTGACATCAAGGATGAAAAGCGCGCCCTTGGCCCGAAACTCCACGCCATAAAACGACGACATGTTCATGGTCGGATCTTCCTCCAGCGGCTTGAGCAGACTTTGCAGTTTCAGATAGTTGTCGAACTCGGTGCGGTCGAGCATCTTCCAAGGGATGTTTGTCTCCTGTTCGGTGAGCCAGGTTTTCCATCTTTCGGCATCGTTCTCGAAATCCTGGCTGGTGAGGCGGTAGAGAGAGCGGCGGACGATGTGACCGATGGCGTCGTCGTTGAGTTGCGGCAGGAGGGACTGGATCGCCAGCACGTGTCGCATTCCGCCCAGAGCGTCCGCGGCGCACGCACGCATGACATGGGCGTCGGTGGGATCAAGCATCGCGCCGATGCGTGTGATCACGACTTCAGGATTGTCCTGAAACGCCCCCAGCGCCCTGGCAGCAAGCGCCACGCGTTCGGGATCGCGCACCGCCGAGAAGGGGCCTTTGACCTGCGTGAGCAGGTTCCAGAAAAAACCGCGTGTTTCCAGGAGGCCAATGTTGGCGAAGAACAGCAAGGCGTCATTGCTGCACGACGGATGCTGGGTCAGCCAGTCTGCGAGCGTTTTGCGCGCCCCGCCCGCGGGCCACGAGGTGACGATTTCGGCCAGGCGCAGCTTCATGCCGATCCCAACACGTTTGTCGTCAACCAGCGTGAGGACGGCGTCAGCCGCCAGTTGGTGAGCATGGAGTTCTTTGAGTGGCGACAGGGCTTCCTGGCTGCCAGCACGGGCGCTTTTGACGACGGCCTTGATCTTCGTCTCATCGTCATCCTCTGCGTGCAAAGCGGCGGCCATGAGCAGCATCGAAAGGCAGCGGGCAAGGGGACGTCTCATGGTGATGTTCAGCTTGCCTGAATCGTCCGGCCGCCAGTCGCGCAAAAGGTGCATGGATGAGGAGGGGGCATTTCAGGCAAGGCTATGGGGAGGCGACTGCCAAACCAAGCTCAAAATGGAACACGAGGATCCCGAGGCGGCGGAGCGGACCCGGCGGCACTTTTCAAGTCTTTCGCAAAGATTGGAAATAATCTTTGACAGATACCCCCACCGTCCTACTTTCGGCCCACTTTTTCGGTAAAAGGCCGGGGTGTATTGTCTCTTGATCTCAATCACGGAGATTTTCATATCCCGGTTTTCTTGTCGAAAGAGGAGGAGGTCTCTCACAGGGCCGCCGCAGGTTAAGCTGTTATAGCTCAGTGGTAGAGCACGTCCTTGGTAAGGACGAGGTCGAGGGTTCAAGTCCCTCTAACAGCTCCAGTGGCAGAACCGTGGGGATCTTCGAAACACGACAAACGAACCAGTCCCAAGCGCACCCCCTCAACTAACTCCACCCATGGCTAAAGAAGCATTCCAACGCAACAAGCCGCACGTCAACATCGGCACGATTGGCCACGTTGACCACGGCAAAACCACTCTGACCGCCGCCATCACGACCGTCCTTTCCAAAAAAGGCTTCGCCCAGGCAAGAGCATATGATCAAATCGACGCCGCCCCCGAAGAGAAAGAGCGCGGCATCACGATCAACACCGCTCACGTGGAGTATGAAACCGACAAGCGTCACTATGCGCACGTCGATTGCCCCGGCCACGCCGACTATGTGAAAAACATGATCACCGGCGCCGCCCAGATGGACGGTGGTGTTCTCGTCGTTTCCGCCGCTGACGGCCCGATGCCCCAGACCCGTGAGCACATCCTGCTCGCCCGTCAGGTCGGCGTTCCCGCCCTCGTGGTGTTCATGAACAAGGTGGACATGGTGGACGATCCGGAACTTCTCGACCTCGTCGAGATGGAAATCCGTGACCTTCTCTCCAAATACGACTTCCCGGGTGATGACATCCCGATCGTCAAGGGTTCCGCCCTCAAGGCTCTCGAAGGCGATGCCGAGCACGAAGCCAACATCCTCAAGCTCATGGAAGCTGTGGACAGCTACATTCCGCTGCCAGAGCGTCCGATCGACAAGGACTTCCTCATGCCTGTGGAAGACGTGTTCGCGATCGAAGGTCGTGGCACCGTCTGCACCGGCCGTGTCGAGCGTGGCATCATCAAGAAGATGTCCGAAGTCGAAATCGTCGGCATCCGCCCGACCGTCAAGACGACCGTCACTGACATCGAAATGTTCCGCAAGCTGCTCGACGAAGGTCGTGCAGGCGACAACGTCGGCCTTCTGCTTCGCGGCACGAAGAAGAGCGATGTCGAGCGCGGCCAGGTCATCGCCAAGCCAGGTTCCGTCACCCCTCACAAGAAGTTCACCGCCGAGGTGTACGTCCTCTCCAAGGATGAAGGCGGCCGTCACACGCCGTTCTTCAACAACTACCGCCCGCAGTTCTACTTCCGCACCACGGACGTGACCGGCAGCGTGAAGCTCCCTGAAGGCGTGGAAATGGTGATGCCTGGTGACAATGTTTCGATTGAAGTCGAGCTGATCACCCCGATCGCCATGGAAAAGACCATCCGTTTCGCCATCCGCGAGGGTGGCAAGACCGTGGGTGCTGGCCGTGTTGCCAACATCCTCGACTAGTCCGCGCAGTTCGTTTGTCTCGAGCCCCGCCGGGTCTGGCGCACAGACCCGGCGGCGGTTTCGTCTCCCAGCCGGGGGCGAAGGAGGCCGCGACTTGCCAAACCGTCATCCATCGTTATTCATTCCGGGAAGCGTTTTCGCTCATACAGGTCAGTAGCTCAATTGGTAGAGTAGCGGTCTCCAAAACCGTTGGTTGTGGGTTCGAGTCCCTCCTGGCCTGCCAGCGAAAATCCCGGAAACATCCGCAGAACACAAACGCTTCACATGAGCCGCATCCGCAAATACATCAGCGAAGTCACTCTCGAACTCAAGAAGGCCACATGGCCCTGGGATCCCAAGGAGAAGGGCTTTGCTAAATACCGCGAGTTGAATGAATCCACGGTGGTGGTTTTCATCGCGATGATCCTTCTGGGAGGCTTCGTGGCAGCGTTTGACATCAGCTTCAAGTGGGCCTTCGAGGCCGCACAGAAGCTGGGCATGTAAATCTCCCGTTCTCCAACCTCCTTTTCCTCAGAATCCTTATGGGAGCCATCCCCGCACCCCGCGACCAGTGGTTTGTTATCCACGTCCGCTCCGGCCTTGAACAGAAGGTCCGTGACAGCATGCTCCGCCGCCTTGAAAAGGAGGAGATGGGGGATTATGTCTTCCAGGTTCTCGTGCCAATGGAGCGCGTGGCCGAAGTTAAAAAAGGCAAGCGCTCTGAAAGCAACCGCAAGTTCTTCCCCGGCTACGTCATCGCAAACTGCCACCTGCTGGACGAACACAACCGCCTCGTGGACAAAACGTGGTACTTCGTGAAGGAAACCGACGGCGTCCTCAACTTCGCCGGCACGAAAGATCACCCGATCCCGATGCGCGCGAAGGAAGTGGAGGCCATGCTGGCCCAGGTGCGCGACAAGGATGAAGGTGCCGTGCCCAAGATCGCCTTCAATCTCGGCGACACCGTCCG
>DAORHS010000355.1:0-5311 GCA_035438165.1 Prosthecobacter sp. | reverse complement strand
AGGACAGCATCGAGTCCTTCGGCTGGAGTCTCGGTGTGACAGGCGTGAAATCGCGCTACAAGCCGCGCACCGTCATCGTGCAGGTCGTGGGCGAGGACGAAAACGCCAACATCGGCTATCAGGTCGTGCCTTCGAACATCCACATCGAGCTCGCCCGCCGTTATCACATCGTCGCACGCGTGTCCTGCGTCGGGCACAACATCACCTTCACCGTGCGCGATCTCGACACGCCCGGCGCTGCCGTGCAGTCCGCCGTGGTGCCTATGGACATCCGCTCGAAACTCAGTCTTGGATCATCGCAGCTGGTGATCGGCGGTTTGAACAAGCGCGCACCCACGCATCAATGGGACGGCCAGATCGAGGCGTTGCGTGTCGCCAGCGGCCTGCTGCCCGACAAGGCGCTCAGCACCGATCCTGAAAAGTGGTCCGCGGGTCTCGTCACCTGGCGCAGCGCCGATCCGCTGAACTCGCAGTTCGCGTGGTCCGGTTCGGACACGAAGACCGTCGAGCCCAGCGATCCTTTCCATCAGGCGATGAACGACCTTTGCCAGGTGCTGCTCAACACGAACGAATTCTTCTACCTCCACTAAGACCATGCGCTGCAACCGATACGACCACCCCACCTCGCGCCGAGATTTCCTGCAAACCGCCGGCTGCGGCTTTGGCGCTGTCGCTTTGGCCGCGCTGATGAGCGAACAACAAGCCGCCGCTGCGCCGCTGCGCGTGCCTCAGCGTGCCGCGAAGGCCAAGAGCGTCATCTTCCTCTTCATGGAAGGCGGCCCGAGTCACCTTGACACCTTTGATTACAAACCGCTGCTCAACAAACTCGCCGGTCAGTCGCTGCCCGCGAGCTTCAAGCCGCCGATCACCGCGATGGGCGAGTCGAAATCACCGCTGCTCGAGTGCAAGCGCACGTGGAAGCAGTACGGCCAGGGCGGCCTGTGGATCTCTGATTGGTTTCAAAACGTCGCGCAACATGCCGACGACCTCGCCGTGATTCACTCCTGCGCCTCCAGCGGCATCAATCATGCCGGCGGTGTGTGCTCCATGAACACCGGCTCCGTCTTCGGCGGTCGTCCCTCGCTCGGTGCGTGGGCGCAGTATGGCCTCGGCACGTCGAATCAGAATTTGCCCGGTTTTGTCGTCATCAAGGACAGCGAGGCCACCGTGGTCAACGGCGTGCGCAACTGGGGCAACGGCTTCATGCCCGCCGTGTATCAGGGCGTCGAGTTCACCTCCGAAGGCACGCCGATCAAATACCTCGACAACCCGAAGGGCGTCGATCGCAAACGCCAGCGCGACAAGCTCGACCTGCTCGGTGCCTTGAACCGCGAGTACGGCGCCTCGCGTGTCAGCAACACCGAGCTCGATGCGCGCATCAAAGGCTACGAACTCGCTTACCAAATGCAGGCCGAAGCGCCCGAGGCCGTCGATCTCAGCAAGGAAACCGAGGCCACCAAGCAGCTCTACGGCATGGACGACGAGAAGACGGCCGTCTTTGGCCGCAACTGCCTGCTCGCCCGCCGTCTTGTCGAAAACGGCGTTCGTTTCATTCAGCTCTACAGCGGTGCCGGTAGCAAGTGGGACAGCCACAAGGGCATTGAAGTGAATCACTCGCGTCTGTGCAACGCCGTCGATAAACCCATCGCCGGACTGCTCGCCGATCTCAAAGCACGCGGCCTGCTCGATGAAACGCTCGTCATCTGGGGCGGTGAATTCGGCCGCACACCGATGAGCGAGCAGGGCGACGGCCGCGACCACAACCCCACCGGCTTCACCATGTGGATGGCCGGCGGCGGTGTGAAAGGCGGCCAGACCTACGGCGCCACCGACGATCTCGGATTGTATGCCGTCGAAGACCGACTCCACGTCCACGACCTGCACGCCACGATCCTCTACCTGATGGGCCTCGACCACACCAAGCTCACCTACAACCACAAAGGCCTGCCGGAACGCATCGACCAGAACGAAGGCCATCCCTTCACGCGGCTGCTGGGCTAAGAGGGCAGGAGTCGCGCATCGCGTTGCAAAGGGGCGTCGTCAGCGCCCGTTTGCTTTCGACCATGCAACTTCGAACCATCGCGGCGCTCTCGCTGCTGCTCATTACTCCGTCCTTCGCCCAGACGAAGCTCCAAAAGGCCGACGTCACGCTCACACCGCCGAAGAACCTCAAAACGAAGCTGCCACCAGGCTATACGATTCCCATCGTGGACATCAGCGGCGAGACCCAACGCCAGGTCATCGTGGATCGTGAGAAAGGCCAGTATCTCGGCCATCCCACCACCGTGCTGCTGGAGGACAACAAGACAATGCTCACCGTGTATCCGAAGGGCCACGGACGTGGTGCCATCGTTTACAAGCGCAGCAACGACGCCGGGCTCACCTGGAGCGAGCGTTTGCCGACACCGAAGTCCTGGGAGACCTCGCTCGAAGTGCCCACGCTGCATCGCACCGTCGATGCGAGCGGCAAGAAGCGACTCATCATGTTCAGCGGACTCTACCCGATCCGCATGGCCGTGAGCGAGGATGATGGCACGAACTGGGGCGAGTTGAAGCCCATCGGCGACTTCGGTGGTGTCGTCACGATGAGCACGGTGATCGATTTGAAGACGCCGGGGCACTACCTCGCGTTTTTTCACGATGACGGCCGCTTCATCCGCGGCGGCGAGGTGGAGAAATACCGCATCAAAAGCCCGCACGCGCCGGATTACTCGTCCTCCACCGCCAAACCGTGGCGCTTCTGGGTTTACACCACGCTTTCCAAAGACGGCGGCCTCACCTGGAGCGTGCCCGCGCCCATCGCCAAGCTTCCCGACGCGAATCTCTGCGAACCCGGTGCCCTCCGCTCGCCCGATGGCAAACAGATCGCCGTGCTGCTGCGTGAAAACAGCCGGAAGTACAATTCCTTCGTCATCTTCTCCAACGACGAAGGCCTGAGTTGGAGCGAACCCAAAGAACTCCCCGCCGCGCTCACCGGCGACCGCCATGTGGCCAAATATGCGCCCGATGGCCGCTTGTTCATCAGCTTCCGAGACACCACGCACGTCAGCGCCACGAAAGGCGACTGGGTCGGCTGGGTGGGCAAATACGAGGACATCGTGAATGGCACCGAGGGCCAGTATCGCATCCGCATCATGGACAACAAGAAAGGCCAGGACACGACCTATCCCGGCGTCGAACTGCTCCCCGACGGCACCATCGTCACCACCACCTACGGCCACTGGACCGAGGGCGAAGAGGCCTATGTCGTAAGTGTGCGCTTCAAACTCGAAGAGCTGGACGCGAAGCTGAAGACCGCGCGCTAAAGCCAAGGAGCAGCACTTGCCAAGTGCCGGGATGCTTGAGGGACCTGGCAAGTCCCTTTCCTTGAACTGCTAAGTTGCCTCTCAGCCTGATCGTTCCAGCGTGGCTCATGCGTCATCTTCCACGGACAATCTTCACCTCTGCTCTTTGCGCCTTGCTCGGAGCGGGCGTGGGCATCTGGAACCGACCGGAGCCACGCGTTGCTGAACCAAAGGCGGAGAAGAAGCAGCCGGCGAAGCCCCCCGTGGCTGCGTCAGTTGATGTCTTCTACGAACCGCCGCCCTCGTTCAGCAGCGTCACCGCCTCGCTTGAGTGGGTGTGGAGCCGGATGGATAAAGGTGACGTAGCCGCCGCGGAGACGCTGTTTCTCAAAGAGGCGAATATCACCGATGAGCAGCGCGGCCAGATCGCGTTGCAGTTGTTGCAAAACTTTCGACGCTTCGATCCACGTGTGCTGGCCCGCATCGTTCTGAGTCTGCCCCGTGGCAAGACGACAGACATGGCGCTGAACAAATTGATCTCGGAATGGAGCCGTTACGATTCGGAGGACGTGCTGCGCTTTTTGGAGACGCTGCCGGAGGACCGGGTCAACAGTGTCCAGCTTACCAGTGCCGCCTTTGGTCTCGCGCGACTGCCTGCGGAACGCGTCGCCGCATTCGCCGCGACTCTTGATGACAATGGCCGGTCTTATCTGGCGGATGGATTGGTCGAGTCTGCCAATCAGGCGGGGTCATGGCGGAATACCTCGGCGATTTTATCGAAGATGAACGCCGAGGGACGCAAGGATGCCGTTCCGGTGGAATGGACCCTCGGGGTGAGCCTGAGCGACATCGCTCCTGAAGAAATCGAGCGACGGATCGCATCCGAAACAGATCCGGTGAAACGTGATCAACTGCTCGCGGGTCATGCCTGGGTCGCCGGCATCCGCGACCCGGAGCGCGGCATCAGGCTCGACGCCCAAATCGAATTACCTCAGGTGCGGGCAAACAATCTGGAGCGGCACACAGGTGACTGGCTGGAAACCGACCGCAACGCCGCGCTCGCCTGGTTGCAAAGTACTGCGGCGAAACAGCTCATGAGCCTCGAAGTGCGGGCGAAGTTTTTGAAAGCCTACGAACTGGAGGCGGCGCCATGAAGTTGGGGCTGCAGCTTCTTTTGCATATCGCAGCAGCGTTTGCAGGCTTCTGTGTCACTTCTTTGGAGCACACCGTCGTTCATTCGCCACGAATAACGACAAAGAAAGCGGTGGTGGCGGTGCAAGCAGATCCATCGCCGTATCCATCGGTGGCGGTCCGCCCTTTGTCGCGCGCCGAGCGGCTGGGGCCGCGGCTGACACCGCAGAGATGGCCGGAGGTGTTCATGGTTGTCGAAAAAGCAGGCGTCGAGGAACTGCCGGGCATGCTGCAAGTCATCCTTGGATCGCGCTATCCCGATTTCCGGCGTCGGGCGGTTGAGCTATTGTTTATGCGCTGGACGGAACTGGATCGAGATGCGGCCCTTGCGGCGGTGAAGTCCATCACCTCCCCGCAGCTTAAGGAGACGGCGCTGGGCCGCATTCTGTACGAGTGGGCCAAGACAGACGCCACCGCCGCGTGGAACTGGGTGACGGCCATGGAAGACGACCCCGTGCTGCAGGAGACCGCGATTGAATCCTTGCTGGCCAATGGCGCGGAGAAAGACCCGCTTGGTTACGCTGCATGGGCGGTGCAGATCGAAGATCCCTTTTTGCGATACAAGGCGCTGGACCAGATCGCTTCCGCATGGGGGCGGGCCGATCCGAAAGGTGCCTTTGCGGCGGCTTTGGAAATGGATGATCCAGTGCTGCGCAAACGACTTCTCGAGACCGTCTGCTATCAGGACAAATCCGGAATCGATCGCGCCCAGGCGATGGAATTAATTCTGCAAATGCCGGACAAAGCCGAGCGCATTGAACTGCTGTCCGACGACTGGATCAGGGCCTTCGCCAATGACAAGCTGGATCTGTCCCAGGTCGAGGCCTTGGCCGACC
>DAORHS010000354.1:0-5314 GCA_035438165.1 Prosthecobacter sp. | reverse complement strand
CGAGCACATGAAGAACTACCAGGAGCTGCTGCGCCGCATCTCCACGTGGCTGAAGCCGGGCGGGAAGCTCTTCGTGCACATCTTCACGCACCGCGAATACGCCTACCACTACGAGGTGCGCAGCGATGACGACTGGATGGCGAAATACTTCTTCACCGGCGGCCAGATGCCCAGCGACGACCTGCTGCTCTACTTCCAGGATCATCTGCGCATCGAGGACCACTGGTGCGTCAGCGGCCGCCACTACAGCCGCACCAGCGAGGCCTGGCTGGCGAACATGGACGCGCACAAGGCGGAAATCCTGCCGCTGTTTGCCGAAACCTACGGCAAAGAGAATGTCACGCGCTGGTGGGTCTGGTGGCGCCTGTTCTTCCTCGCCTGCGCCGAGCTGTGGGGCTACCGCGGCGGCGAGGAGTGGATCGTTTCGCACTATCGCTTTGTGAAGCCATGAAGATCCCACCTGTCATCTGCAGTTTGATTCTGAGCGCAGCTTCTGCTTTTGGAAACTTTGCGGAGCTGGTGAGACAGGGCGACGAATACGATGCCCAGTTCAAAGCGGAGGCGGCGCTGCAATACTACCTGCCTGCGGAAAAGCTAAAGCCGGACGATGCCGTGCTGCTGGTGAAGATCGCGCGACAGCACGTTTATCGGATGACGGAGTTGTCGTCGAAGGCGGACCAGTTGAAGTCAGGACGCACGGCGCTCGGGTATGCCGAGCGTGCGGTGAAGCTGGCTCCGAACGAGTGCGACTCGCATCTCGCGCTGGCGATCTGCCTTGGCAAGCTGACGCCGCTGATGAGCAACAAGGAAGGCATCGAGGCCTCACGCCGGATCAAATCGGCCGCTGAGACGGCGGTGAAGCTCAATCCCAAAAACGATTACGCCTGGCATCTGCTCGGTCGCTGGCATCAGGAACTGGCCCAGATCGGCGGTGTCACACGTGCGGTGGCCTTGATCGTTTACGGAGGGCTTCCTTCGGCTTCGTATGATGAGGCGGTGCGTTGTTTTCAGGAGGCGATCTCGCTGAATCCTGCCCGGTTGCTGCATGTGGTTGAGCTCGGCCGCACCTATGCGCTCATGGGGCGTGCCAACGAGGCACGTGAGCTGATTCAGAAGGGCCTGGCCATGCAGGAACGTGAGAAAGACGATCCTGAGACGAAGGAACGCGGTCGCAAAACTCTGCGCAGCCTGCGCTGAGGATGCTTGGAACGAAGGCCGGGGTCACTTCCGTCCTTCCACACGCATGCTCCCATCCTTGTCGATCCGGAATTGGAAGCTGAACGACGGCTCGTTGCGTGAATTGGTGAAATACAGGTGCTTGCCGGTGAACACGGCCTCGTAAAGCCCCTCGGCGGCTTTTTCACTTTCCAGCCTCACGGTCGATTCGAGATGCACGAAGGTCTGGACGACACCGCTTTGCATCAAAAACCACGCCACCGTTCGTGGCGCGAGTTTGCGGCCCGGTTCCTTGAGTTTGCCGATCACGACGGTTTTCCCTTCGCCCAGCGTGGTGACGTTCACCATTGTCAGATCACCGAAGCAACGCTCATCCAGCACCGCTTTTGATTTGTCGGCGGCGAACCACAGCAACGGCTGGTCATCGAGCCGAAATTCCGCCGTCGTTTTCACCGGCGTCATGGTCTGCGGGTCGATCTTCATCGCCGGATATGCGGTTTGAAAATCATTCAGGGGTTTTCCGACACGGCGCTGCTCATCGAGCACCGAGGTGTCACGGGTGAAGGTCAGGGTGTCCGTTTTGCTCATGTCTTTGGCGGCTTGTGCAAACGCAACGACTGCCGACAGCAGCAACGGGAGGCAGAAGTTTGTTCTCATGGCGAAGGATGCCACACGTAAGCCGGTTTGACGCCATGAAAAAGGGAGGCTGTTGCCAGCCTCCCTTCGTGAGTTTTGCAGATGAAGCGGGCAAGATTGCCCGCACCACTTCACGCCAGCGCCTTCGCCACAGCCTCGGCGGTGATGCCGAGTTCCTTGAAGACGGTGTTACCCGGAGCGCTGATGCCGAAGCGGTCGATGGCGATGATCTGACCCTGCGTGCCGACGTATTTCCACCAGAGACCGGAAACACCGGCTTCGATGGCGATGCGCTTGGTGCAGGCGGCGGGCAGCACGTTTTCGCGATAGGTGGCGTCCTGGCGGTCGAAGCGCTCCATGCACGGCATGCTGACGACACGGACGCCGGGCTTGCCCTTCGTTCCATCGACCGCCCACTGCACTTCGGAGCCGGTGGCGATGACGATGGCTTCCAGTGGCGCGGTTTCCTTCACGAGGACGTAGGCACCTTTGAGCGTGCCCTCGCGGCGCGTGGCGGCGCTGGCGTGGCCTTGATGCGGCAGATCCTGACGGCTGAGGGCGAGCAGTGTCGGGCCGTCGTTGCGGCTGAACGCAGCGGCGAAGGCGGCGGCGGCTTCTTCGGCATCTCCAGGGCGGATGACGTCGAGATTTGGAATGACGCGCAGGCCGCTGACGGTTTCCACCGGCTGATGCGTGGGGCCGTCCTCACCGACGCCGACGCTGTCGTGCGTGAAGATGTAGGTGACGGGCAGTTTGGCGAGCGCGGCGAGGCGGATGCTCGGGCGGCAGTAGTCGGCGAAGACGAGGAAAGTCGCGCCGCTGGCAAGGAAGAGGCCGTCGTAGGCGAGGCCGTTGCAGATCGCACCCATGGCGTGCTCACGAATGCCGAACCAGATGTTGCGGCCGGTTGGGTTCGCGGGGCTGAAGTCGCCCAGGCCAGTGAGGTAGTTTTTTGTGGAGCCGAAAAGGTCCGCGCTGCCGGTGACGAGATGCGGCACGGCCTTGGCGATGTGATTCAAGATCTCACCACCGCTGTTGCGTGTGGCGGCCTTGCCTTCGGCAGGGTATTCCGGCACCACTTTGAGCAGATCCTCGGCCTTGAGCGTGCCGTTGCGGGCCGCGTCGAGCTGCTTGGCGAGTTCGGGATTCGCGGCGCTCCAGGCGAGGTAAACCTTGTTCCATTCGCCATGGATCGCGGCACGCTTGGCTTTCAAATCGGCGAAGTAAGCCTTCACTTCATCGCTGACGTAGAAATGCGTGCCCTCGGGGAGGCCGAGGCCTTTTTTGGCCGCATCGACGAACTTCGCGCCGCCTTCGCCGTGGCCTTTGGCCGTGCCAGCGACTTCGGGGATGCCTTTGCCGATGATCGTCTTCGCGATGATGATCTTCGGCTTGCCGTTGTCGTTTTTCTTCGCGGTTTCGATGGCGGAGAGGATCGCGTCGAGGTCGTGGCCGTCGATGGTCACCGCGTCCCAACCGAGCGCGGTGTAAAGCGCCTGCGTGTCCTCGCTCTGCGTGACTTTCGCCATCGCGTCGAGGGTCACATCGTTGGAGTCGAAAATGAGGATCAGGTTGTCGAGCTTGTTGTGCGCGGCGAAGGCCACGGCCTCACGCGCCACGCCTTCCTGGAGGCAGCCATCACCGGCGAGGGCGATGATGTGGTTGTCGATGATCGTGTGCGCGGCGGTGTTGTACTTTGCCGCAGCCATCTTGCCGGAAAGCGCATAACCCACCGCATTGCCCACGCCCTGGCCCAGCGGACCGGTGGTGGACTCCACACCCGGTGTCTCATGAAACTCAGGATGCCCCGGCGTGATGGAATGCAGCACGCGGAACTTGGAAACGTCGTCAATGCTCACCGCATAACCGCTCAGGTGCAGCCAGGAGTAGATGAACATCGAGCCGTGACCCGCGCTGAGGATGAAACGGTCGCGGTTCAGCCATTTCGGCTCTGCCGGATCGCACTGGAGCGCCTGGCCGAAAAGGACAGCGCCGATTTCAGCGGAGCCGAGAGGCAGACCAAGGTGGCCGGAGGAGCATTTGTGGACCGCGTCCATGGCGAGACCACGGGCTTCGTTGGCGGCTTGGGCGAGGAGGGGCTTGTTCATGAGCAAAGGTGGGAGCGTAGGGCTAGGAGTTGGGAAAAAGCGCCGGAGGCGGCCAGACGCGGGGGCGTGTTCCTTACCGGCAAGGGGGGCGGTTTCAAGGTCGAAAAGTGGGGCGAATCGGACGTTCCAGCCTCCCGAAAAGCCGGTGCCAGACGAGAGGTGTTGAAACCGAAGTTTTTCGCGAAGCCGCATGCGATCCGGTCTGGGAAGGTGAATCCGGAGCCCTGGACATTCCTCACAAGAGAGCAGTCGAGTCATGAAATGCGGCAGCGGAAAATGATCTTGCCGGAAAGCCCGGCTTCGTGCCAGAACAAGAACCATGAAAGCCTTCTTCAATCGCCTCACGTCGAACTGGAATGTCGCCATTCTGTTTTTGGGCTTTGCCGCCTGAGGTTTCTATCTCCTGGCCAAAGCGACCGGTGCGGCGTTCTGGTGGGGCGTGTTCGCGCTGCATGGGGTGATCATCGCCGGAATGATGATGCGCTGGCAGTGGGCGCGAAAGCTCGGTCTCGCCCTGCTGATCTGGCTGTGCGTGGGCAGGATCTACACCCTGGTGATGCGCGAGTTCACCTGGCAGCGGCTCGGATACGCCGGTGCCCTCGGATTTGTGGCCTATGGCCTGTGGAAAAAGCCAGACAGTGGCATCATCGACGACTTCGTCGATGATGATGCGGCGGATGAAAGCAACGAGGAGGCGGAAAATTCCGAGCCCATCATCTCCCTCGTGCATCTGCGCAGCCAGCAGCGCTATCTGGAGGCGCCCGTGCTCGCGAATGCGCTCTCCGAAGCCTGGGGCCTGAACATCATCGGCGGCGAGGGCGGCGAGGTGGAGCAGTCGGACGGATTCGTCGCGGGCGAGAACCCGCTCTTCATCGTCATGGTGCAGAAGCCCGTGTTTGCGATGTTCATGGTTCACAATCACGACCGCTGCTATTTCGACGATTCCGAGGAGGTGGCCGCCACCGTTCCGAACCTGCGGTTTGCCCAGATCATCCGCGATCACGCCGCCTGGCTCGCGGTCGATCTCATGCAGGTCAAGGATGTGAATCTCGACCAGGACGGGGCCTATCGCCTCATCGGCAAGGCCATCTCCGCGCTGGCGGATGACGACGTGATGGCGATCCTGTGCCCGCAGCATCATTTCTTCAATCTGTGGTCGCCGGAGCTGGAGACCCTTCTTTGTGGCGACTCACCGCTGGATGCGCTCCAGGAGGAGGTGAAGGCGCCGGTCATCGGCGTGCCGGACGGAGATGCGATCGAGCAGGCCATCGCCGAGGCCCGCCGCCGCTGGCCGGAGTTTGTGGCCATTTTCAAAAACCGTCAGTCGGAAGACGACATCTTCATCGTCAAGGCGCCCTTCACCGGCGAGGACGGCCAGGTGGAGCACATGTGGC
>DAORHS010000353.1:0-5329 GCA_035438165.1 Prosthecobacter sp. | reverse complement strand
CCCGCTTCGAGGTCGAGGGTGTCATCTCCCGCAGCATCAGCGACACACGCCAGCAGGCGAGGCGTGATTTGCTCGCAAAAATGGACACACTGAGAAATGCAGCAGGCGGGGACGCGCAACTCACCGCCTCTGAGCAGGCCAAAGCGGAGGCGTATGACATGATCCTCGGCAAAGGACGCGAGGTCTTCGATCTCACGAAGGAAAAACCCGATCTGCGGGACCGCTACGGACGCCACACCTTCGGCCAGGATTGCCTCGCCGCACGGCGCATGGTGGAGGCGGGCGTGCCTTACATCGTGATCAATTATCCCGGCGGCTGGGACACGCACAGCAATCACTTCCAGACGATGGGCCGTCAGGCTCCGGAACTCGATCAAGGCCTCGCCGCGCTGCTGCTCGACCTCAAAGAGCGCGGCTTGCTGGAAAGCACGCTCGTGTGGTGCTGCGGTGAGTTTGGCCGCGGGCCGAAGATCGACTGGCAGCCGCCATGGAACGGTGGTCGCAATCACTACGGCAAGGTCTTCTCCGTGCTCGTCGCCGGCGGCGGATTCAAAGGCGGCCATGTCGTCGGTTCGTCGGATGCAAAGGCAGAAGAGGTCAAAGACCGCCCCGTGTATCCCGTCGATCTACTCGGCAGCGTTTATCAACTCGCGGGCATTGATCCGAAGGCCAAACTCCCGCACCCGATGGGCCTCGAAGCGCATGTGCTGCCCTACGGTGAGGAAGGCGTGAAGTCCGCCGGTTTGCTCACTGAAATCATGTAACCACTCACCGCCATGAAAACGACACTGGTCACAGCCGTGCTCGCCGCCACTGCGGTGTTGGCTCTCGCGGCTCCGAAGGTCAAAGCGCAATCGCGGCCCTACATGGGCTACGTCTATCCCGCTGGCGGCCAGCAGGGTGCGACGTTCGCCGTGAAGGTCGGCGGGCAGTCGCTCGACAACGTCACCGGCGTCATCGTCACCGGCGGCGGCGTCAGCGCAAAGGTGCAGCAATGCTTCAGCCGCATCGGCCCGCAGGAGATCACGCTGCTGCGGGATCAGTTGCGCGATCTGAAGGCCGCGCAAAAGGCCGCAAAGGCACCCGATCCCGCCGCAGACGACCTCATCGCACGCATCGAGAAACGCATCGGCGAATACTGCCAGCGGCCCGCCAGCGCCGCGCTCTCGGGCCTCGTGTTTCTCGATTTCACCATCGCGAAAGACGCCGCGCCGGGGAAACGGGAACTGCGGCTCGTCACGCATCAGGGCGTGTCGAACCCGCTCGCATTCCACGTCGGTCAGCTCCCTGAGATGACGCGCAAGCCCATGCTCACCGCCGAGTTTCAGGTCCTCGGCAAGGAACAGCTCGCGCTGCGCAAACGGCCCATCGAGGAGGAGCTGGTCAACGTCATGCCGCCCTGCACGCTCAACGGCCAGATCGCCTCCGGCGAGGTGAACCGCTACCGTTTCACCGCGCGCAAAGGCCAGCGTCTTGTCATCTCCGCGCTCGCACGGCAATTGATCCCCTTCATCGCCGACGCCGTGCCCGGCTGGTTTCAGCCCGTGCTCGCGCTCTATGACAGCAAGGGAAAAGAAGTCGCCTACCAAGATGATTTTCGCTTCAAACCCGATCCCGTGGTGCTCTTCGACGTGCCGCAGGACGGCGAATACACCGCCGCCATCTCCGACGCCATCCATCGTGGCCGCGAGGACTTTGTGTATCGCATCACGATCGGCGAGCAGCCCTATCTCACCAGTGTCTTTCCGCTCGGCGGCCATGCTGGCGAGACACATCAGCTCAAGATGCAGGGCTGGAATCTCGGCGGTGCCACTTTGAAGCAGCCCGCAAAGGACGCTGGCGCAGGCGTGCAAAGCGTCGCCGCCATCGTGAAAGGCGTCGTGTCCAACGCCGTGCCCTTCGCGCTCGACACCTTGCCCGAGACCTTCGACAAAGAGCCGAACGAAAGCAGCAGCGCCGCGCAAAAGGTCACGCTGCCCATCATCGTGAATGGTCGCATCGACAAAAAAGGCGACTGGGATGTCTTCGAGTTCCAGGGGAAGGCCGGTCAGGACCTCGTGGCCGAGGTGCAGGCACGCCGCCTGGAGTCGCCGATGGACCCCGTGCTCAAAATCACCGCTCCCGACGGCAAGATGCTCGCCTTCAACGATGACTATGAAGACGCCGGCAACGGCGTGAACACGCACCACGCCGATTCGTATGCCACGCTCAAACTGCCCGCCGACGGCGCGTATCGCGTCCACATCAGCGACACCGTGCGCGGCGGCGGGGAGGAATACGGCTACCGCCTGCGCATCAGCGCCGCGCGGCCGGATTTTGCCCTGCGCACCGTGCCATCGAGCATCACGCTGCGCACGAAATCCGGCAGCATCAGCGTCTATGTGCAGCGCAAGGACGGTTGCACCGCGCCCATCACCATCGCCTTGAAGAATCCGCCCGCCGGAGTCTCCTGCAAACCGGTCACTCTCACTGGCGCGCAAGCCGTCGCCCGACTTGCCATCAAATGCGATCTGCCAGCCACCACGCCGCCCTTTGATCTCATCGTCACCGGCAGCACCACGCAGGCTGCGAATCAAGCCGCGCTGCAACACGACGCCGTGCCCTGCGAGGACCGCATGCAGGCATTCCTCTGGCGTCATCTCGTCCCCGCGCCCGATTTGAAGGCCGTTGTCTTTGATCCAGACAACAAACCCGCGCCGAAACGCGTCATGCCGCCCGCCACGCCTGCGGACATCGAGGAAGCGAAGAAAAAACTCGTCGGCACCACGGCCAAATTCACCAAAAGCCAGGTCACCGGCCGCCTCCGCCAGATCGAGGGCCTCTACGTCGAGGGCCTGCTCACTGATGCCTTCACTTCGAAGCGCGTGGCTGAATGTGCCGCGCATGATGAGCCAACTCAGTCACCATGAACTCAACCACTGACAACGAATGGGATGTCGCCGTCATCGGCGGTGGCCCCGCTGGTGCCGCGCTCGGCACCTTTCTCAGCCGCGCCGGGCATCGCTGCGTCGTGCTCGAAGCGGCGCACTTCCCGCGCTATCACATCGGCGAATCGCTCATCCCGCACACCCACGGCATTCTCGACCGCCTCGGCCTGCTGCCAAAGATGCGCGCCTCGCACTTCCCGGTGAAACACAGCGTGCGTTTCGTCTCCGCGGATGGTCACGATGCCACGCCCTTCTATTTCTCCGAAACCATTGAGGGCGATCGCGCTCGCACATGGCAGGTGGAGCGCAGCGAGTTTGACGTGATGATGCTCGACCACGCCCGCGAGAGCGGCGTTCACGTCCGTGATGCCGGCGTAAAGGAAGTGCTCTTTGAAAACAACAAAGCCGTCGGCGTGCGCCTGAATGGCAACACGAACGGCGAGGAGTTGCGTGCCAAGGTCGTCGTCGATGCCTCCGGCCGCGCCTGCGTCATCGGACGCCAGCTTCATCTGCGCGAGGAACTCCAAGACCTGCGCAAAGCCTCCGCCTGGGGCTACTATCGCGGCGGAAAACGCCTGCCTGGCATCGACGCGGGCGAGACCACCATGTTCATGCTCCCCGGTGGCGGCTGGTTCTGGTATATCCCGCTGCCGGATGACATCGTGAGCGTCGGCATCGTGGCTGATCCGCATTATCTCCTCGGCGACAGCGACGACATGGAGACCGCTTTTTTGCGCGAAGTCTCGAAATGCACAGCTCTCTCCGAGCGCCTCGCCAGTGCCGAGCGCATCGGCCCTGTGCGCGGCAGCCGCCAGCTCGCCTATCTCAACCGCCAGACCAGCGGCGACGGCTGGGTGATGATCGGGGATGCCCGCGCCTTCCTCGATCCCATCTATTCCTCCGGCCTCTACCTCGCGCTCGGCTCCGCTGAACTCGCCGCCAGTTCCATTGATGAAGCTCTCAAGAGCAACAACCTCTCCGCTGCGAAGCTCGGAGCCTTCGAGCCCGCACTCTGGAAAGGCGTCGGCATCATCCGCCAGCTCATCCATGCCTTCTACGATCCCGAGTTCAGCTTTCCCAAATTCGCCCAGCGCTTCCCTGAACAACGCGCCGCGCTCATCGACTGCCTCATCGGCGATGTCGTCGGCAAGGACATGAGCAGCTTCACCGCCGCGCTGGAGCAAATGACCCCGCCGCCCGGACCGCTTCTCTGAAAAACAAACAGCCTTCCGCCCAGCCACCCACCATGAGCCACCATCCCAACATCATTTCACCACCTGGAACATCCACCGCAGATCGCACGGTGGGCGAACTCGTCGCCGAGCGTCCTGGACGCTCGCGAGTCTTCCAGGATTTCAAAATCGACTTCTGCTGCCAGGGCGGACGCACTCTGCGCGAGGCATGCGAACGACGCGACGTGGCGCTCGAAAGCGTGCTGGAGCAGCTCGAAGCCGAGCAGCACAGCAACAAGGCACCCGATTTCAATCCAGCAGAGCTGCCGTCAGCGCAGTTGGCTGATTTCATCGTCGAAAAGCATCACACTTTCCTGCGTCAGGAACTCCCGCGTCTGCACATGATGGCGGAGCGCGTGGCACATGTGCATGGCGGCCATACTCCTTCACTCGTGACCATCTTTGAGGTGTTTCAAGGCATGGAAGACGAACTCATCAGCCACATGGCGAAGGAGGAGCAGGTGCTGTTTCCCGCCATCAAGGCATTGGAAGGAGGCCAGTCCTTCTTCGGTCCGCTGGATGGTCCCATCGCCTGCATGATGCACGAGCATGACTACGTCGGCTCAGCGCTGGCGGAGCTGCGTACCTTGAGCAACGAATACTCGCCGCCCGTCGAGGCTTGCAACACCTACCGCGCCCTCTTTGCCGGATTGCTGGACTTGGAGGAGGATCTGCATCGGCACATCCATCTCGAAAATTCCATTCTTTTCCCGGCGGCGCAGCAGCTCGCCAGTGCGGGCGTATGAAGTACTGCCGGGGCTGGGGCGGTAAGACGGAGGCCGTTTCATGAGGAAGACGGTCTCAGGCAGGGCCGCCTCAGTGAACCTCGGTGATGGTGTCGTAAAAGAGACCGATGTCCTGCGACTCCGTAGCCGCATTGTAGGCGATGGCGGCGCGGGGATGCTGGTTGTGCAGGCCAGTGAGCATGTAGGGGAGGTCAAAACCCCAGCCGAGGTCTTTGCGCAGCGGCTCGATGGTTTCGCCGACACATTTCAAGACGGGGCGCAGTTGATACTGCGGATTACGCAGCAGGCCGAGGAGCAACTCCATGGGGCAGTTGCCCGCGCCACGCCCTAGACCGGCCATGGTGGCGTCGATGTAGTTCGCGCCGAGCGCGATGGCCTCGATGGTGTTGGCGTAGGCGAGCTGGAGGTTGTTGTGCGCGTGGAT
>DAORHS010000352.1:0-5338 GCA_035438165.1 Prosthecobacter sp. | reverse complement strand
GGGAATTGCACCAACCAATACGAGTGCGAAGCCGCCTGCCCGAAGGAAATCAGCGTCCGCTGGATCACCAAGCTCAACCGCGATTACGCCGTCGCAGCCGTCAAAGAGGCGCTCGGCAACTCGCCGAAGGTCGCCGGCGGCGGGGATTAAAGTTGGGCAGTTGCGCTGCAACTGCTCTCCTGATCCAGTTGCAGCGCAATTGGACTACTCTACCGCACCTCAAAGAACTCGAAGAAGAACAGCGCCGCCGCCTGCTCTTTCGTCATGCCCTCGGCACGACCGATAATGCTGCCGCGCTCGCGCACATCGCCATTTGCCTCGATTTTTCCGATGATGCTGCCGCTTTTGCGCACGTCGCCGTTGGATTCGACCTCGCCGACGAGACTGCCGTTCTTGCGAATCCCCCCGCCGCTCTCGATGCGGCCCTGGATGCTGCCACGCACGCGGATGTCGCCATTGCTCTCAAATTTCCCAACGATGCTGCCGCTGATGCGCACCGTGCCGTCGGGTTCAACGCGCCCGACGATGGAACCGCGCAGGCGGACGTCCCCGGCCAGAGCCGTCGCACCCAGGAAAGCCAGCAGGATGAGCTGTCGCATGCGCGGGAGCGTGGTGGTTATTCCTTCTTTTCCGTCTCGGGCTTGCCGTCCTTGGATTCGCCACGCTCGCGCACTTTGGCGAACTCCTGCCCCACCACCTCGCGGTAGATGTCACGCAGCTTGTGGAAGGCTTCGAGGCGCTGCTCCGGCGGCAGTTGTTCAAGTTTCGTAAACGCCTCCTTCACGCGGGGCAGTTGCATGATGCGCTCGTGAAAACGCCGTGTCTCATCTCGGCGCTCCGGCCGGGCCATCGAAAGCATTTCCGCGCCGAGCCGCATCGCGGCCATGCGTGCAAATTCGGGCGACTCCGGTTTCGGCATCTCGGGCAGGCCGCGTTGATCCACCGGAAACGGCGGTTTGATCTTCTCCAGGATTCCCACGACCTCGGGGTCGATCTCCTTGAGTGCTGCATGCAGCGTGTTGCGCATCTCCTCGTTCGCCTTCATCGCCTTGTCGCGCGACTCGATCACTTCAGGCCGCTGCCAGGCTTTTTCAAAGGCGGTACGCACCTTCTGCTTCTCGGTCTCCGACAGTTTTTCGAAACCATCGAACCCGCGCTGGGGCTTGCCCTTGCCGGGCATCATGCCAGGCGGTCCGCGGCGTTCACCGTCACGATACGGCTGTCCTCCTTCACCCGGTTTGGGCGGTGGTGGCTTCGTGCCGTCCGACTGTGCAACGACAGTAGCGGCGAGGACAAAGAACAGGGCCAAAGGTCGCATGGCGGGCATCTTCCGCCGCCGTGCCGCTTTGGCAACCTGATAGCTGGGCTCTGGGTTCATCACGAAGATAAACCGCCTTCAGGGCGCAAAGTTGCAGCTACTTGAGCCGCTCCAGTTTCAGCAGCGGAGCCGCAGGTGAGGCAAACTGCGCCACATAAAGGTTCCCTTGGGCATCCACCGCCACGCCATGGGGATGGATGAAGGTCTTTCCGTCGCTCTTCATCGGCTGCAACACGCCGTTTTCATACACGGCAGGCGGCGCACCGATGTTTGAGACGATCTTGTAGTTGCGATCGACAACCGAGATGAATCCAGGCGCGTTTTTGTCCTTCGGCCACTGGTCGCCCAGATGCGGCACGACCGCGTACTCGCCCCAGAGCACGATGTCACGCGGATTGCCGCCCGGCATGGCGATCTTGTCGATAAACTTGCCTTCCACCGTGAAGCGCTTGATCTCCTGCTGGTCACTCATGGCAATGATGATGCGCGGATTCGCAGGATCCCGACCGTCCAGCGCTCCACCATGCGGGCCCCAGTGCTTCAACTGGTTCTCCCCTTCTCCGAGATTGCCGCCCCACCAGCGCAGCAATGTGCCGTCCGGCTGGTAATGGAAGATGTAGTCCTTCCCATAGCCGTCGAAGACGCAGAAGTCGCCATGCGCGAAATGAATCGTCTTCGAAGGCCGGTACTCCTTCGCATCGGTGTGGAGCTTCGCCTTCTCCGGCCACGGAAACACGGCCAGTTCCCCGCCGTCGAGGGTGAGCTTGCGCACCTCATGCAGTTGCGTGTCCGTGATGAACAGCACCTCGCGGTTTCCCTCGTTCACCACGCTCATCCCGTGCGCTCCGGGCATGCGCGCCGTCCAGTGCTTGATCAAGGCGCCGCTTTGGGAATCGAGGATGACCACGTTGTTCTTCGGGTCGTCCGTGAGAAACAACAGCCTGCCCTGCGCATCGATGGCCACCGCGTGCCCGTTCTTCACACTCACCTGTGCCAGCGCCTCACGTCCCCAGTCCGGCACCACGCGATAGCGAAACTCCCCCTGCCCAAGAATCTCCTCGGCATGGCAGGTGCCCGCGGCCAGCAGGCAGACAAACGGCAGTACGGCGGATCGAATCATGCCGGCATGCAATCACGCCCTCCGCCCGAACGCAAGATCAACGCAGGGACGGTTTGCCTGCGGTCGTATTGCTGCGAGGGTGATTCCGCCCTCCTTCTCATGATTTTTCTTTTCATCGGCGCTGTTCTCTTCCTCGGCCTTGCCCTCGCCCGCTGGGCGCAGGCGCGTCATGAATCGATGATGATCAAAGGCTTCCGCACCAACGCCCCAACCGCGCACACAGGCAGTGAGATCGCCCTCATGTATCTCAAATCCGAAGGCGTGGATGACGTGCAAATCGTCGAGCACAACGCCGTCGTCACCGACTACTTCGACCCCGCCCGCCGTCGTCTGTTCCTGCGCAAAGACGTGGCCCAGGGCACGACCTTGTCCGCCTGGGCCGTCGCCCTGCACGAAGCCGCCCATGCGCTGCAGACCGGCGACAGCCTGGGCGAGCTCAAATGGCGGCAGAGCTGCATCCGCATGAGCCGCTACCTGCCCACGCTGGCGGTGCTGATGATCGCCGGGATGGCGCTGTTCAAGGTGCTCATCGCACGCAACGCCATCTTCGCCGCCGCCGGCGTGCTCCTGCTCGTTCTGCTGCTGAACCTCGGCAGCGTGCCCACCGAGTTCAACGCCAACAAACGCCTGCGGCGCTTTCTGGATGCTCATCTCAAAAATCACGCCCAGGCCGGCAGCCGCCTCGACGAACTGCTCTTCTGCATGGCCATCCGCGAGGTGGGCGACCTGCTGCGTTCCCCGCGCTACTTCTTCCTCAGTGCCCTGCCCGGAACGGGAAAGTCACGTCCGGGTTGAGTGACGCTTCCGCCCCAAGAAATAGGCTTGTCTGCCAGCCCCCGGCGAGGTTAGCATGATCACGAAAACGGATTTCAGATCCGTCACACCGTCCATGACGGATGAGCGCCAAGCATGTGATCCCCGGCTCACGACTCCGTGAGTTCTTCTTAACACACACCACCGCTTTTATGAAGACATCCCAACTGCTTCTCATGGTCCTGCTGGCCGCCGGAATCCTTTTCGACACCCAAGAGGGACAAGCCCAGGAGATTCGCCGCTATAAAATCGCGTCCGCCATCGTCAGCTACACCCTCAGCGGCAGCCAGACGGGCACGGAGACGCTTTGGTTTGACCGTTACGGCATGCGCGAGGCAAAGCACACCCAGTCATCTCTGAGCGTGGCAGGTCATACCGTGAAAACCAACAAGCTCACGATTCTCGACGGCGAAACGACCATCAATGCCGACCTGGACCGCAAGACGGCCACGAAGATGCCCACGCCGCAGCTCAAAAACCTGATTGAGGCCGCGAAACGCCAGGGCGGTGACATGACCGACCTCGGCACCCAGATGATGCAGCAGATGGGTGCGGTGAAAACTGGGGCTGACGTGATCGCTGGCAAGCCCTGTGACATTTGGGAGATTCGGACGCTCGGGTCGAAGTCCTGGGTTTGGAATGGAGTGACACTCAAGTCCGAGACGAGGCTGGCCGGGCAGACCATCCTCATTGAGGCCACGTCCGTTCAAGAAAACGCCGCCGTTCCCGAGGACAAGTTCACACTTCCCCCCGGCATCTCCGTCGCCACGTGCACCCAGGACCCGCTCGAGGCTCTTCGCAAAGCACGCGAAATGATGAAGAAGAAGCCGCAGTGAGCGCACGGCCTGGCTGTGCCGTTCCGCTCACTCCTCCGTCACCGTGATGGGTTCACGGGCCAGGATGGAGCGCAGTTGTCCGGTGACGTAGCGCAATTCATATTCGCCCGCTTTGGACGGCGTGCGGATCGTCTGCGGAGAGCCGCTCTGCGCGGAGATTCCGCCGCCAATGTTGCGGTCGGGGCTGCCCTTGGGCTGGATGGTGACGTGGTCGCCGGGATTGTTGGGACCGGTCCATTTAATGATGAGCGCCTGGGAGACGCGGATCGTCTTGGGGGCGTCGAAGCCGGCCTTCGCCTCCGTGAGCTTCACGGCCTGCCGTGCCAGGATTTCTCCGCCGCGGTTGACGTAACGCACCTCGAACGCCCCTGCTGTCTCCGGGGTGAGCAGCTTCGCGGGCGTGCCTTTGTCAGCGCGCCAGGATTTGAGATAATTGCCCTTCGCCGTGTGGTTGGCCGGGACGATGACCACATAGTCCGCGCCGCCGGCAGGTCCGGTCCAGTCCACTTCGATCTCGGTGCCAGCGACCACCTCCTCAGAGGTTGCCACGGTGGCTTTGGCCTCGGTCAGCTTGATCGGAACACGCGTCACGATGCGATCCACCGCGCTGGCAACGTAGCGGATTTCATAGCTGCCGGGCTTGGCGGGCATTTCGAGGCTCACCGGGCTGCTGCCTTTACGTGCATAGGCATAGCGGTCATAGGCTCTTGGGGAGGCATCCGGTGGGACCGCCGTAATCCAGTCGCCGGTCGCGCCTGGGCCGGTCCAGGTGACCTTCACCATCGAGCCGGCCATCGCCTCCTCCGGCGCGAGGAGCGTGGCCTCCGCAGGAGTCACCTTGAGGGGCGCTTTCGCCAGCGTCTTGCCGCCTTGTCCAGAGCGGTAGCGCACCTCGTAATCACCGGCGTCTCCAGGCGCGCGCACCTTGGCTGGACTGCCGTTTTGAGCGTAGGCGTAAGCACCGTACTCGCCCTCCTTGGCACCGGGCAGCACGATGGTGATGAAGTCGCCGCGCCCATGCGGACCGCTCCATTCGATTTCCGCAAAGGCACCTGCTACGACCGAGGCGGGCGGCTTCACCTCGAACGGCGCGGGCACCACCTTGATCGCCCGGCGGCCCGTCACCTTGTTCGCGTGGCTGACCATGTAGCGCAGTTCATAATCTCCCGGCTCGATGGGGGCCACGATCTCCAGCGGATTGCCACGGCGGGTGTAGGCGTAGTTGCCGTACTCCCTTTCCTTCGCAGCCGG
>DAORHS010000351.1:0-5345 GCA_035438165.1 Prosthecobacter sp. | reverse complement strand
CGGGACAATGGGATGGGCATTCCAAAGGAAAATCTCTCAAAGATCTTTGATCCATTTTTTACCACCAAGCAGGTGGGGCAGGGGATGGGCCTGGGGCTGAGCATCTGTTTCCGCCTCATCCAGCAGATGGGCGGGGAAGTGAAGATCGACACGGCGGAGGGCAGTCACACGCAGTTCACGCTGAGTCTGAAGAAACCTGAGAACTCCTGAATTCATGCCCGGCAAGCTGCTATCGCCTTATCACATTCTCTACGTCGATGACGAGGAGAAGGCGTTGCATTACTTCAAGGAGATCTTCGGGGACGAGTACGTGATCCACACCGCCAACAACGCGATGGACGGCTACCGCATTCTGCAAAACTACGGTGCGCAGATCGGTCTGCTGCTCACGGACCAGCGCATGCCGGGGCCCAGCGGGGTGGAACTCATGGAGCATGCGCGGAAGCTCAATCCCAATCTCGTGCGCATTTTGGTCACCGCCTACACGGATTACCAGGCGGCGGTGGATGCGGTAAACTCCGGACGTTGTTTCCGCTATCTGCACAAGCCATGGGATCCGGATGAGTTGAGCGTGGTCATCAAGCATGGGCTGGACTACTATCACGCGCTGATCGAGCGCGAACGTCTGCTGGTGGAGAAGGCGGACACGGTACGCAACATGCTCTCCGCCGACAAAGTCTCCGGCCTGGGCATTCTCGCGGAAGGATTGAATCATCATCTGCGCAACGCGCTCACTGTTGTGCGCGCCTTCATCGATCTGGCGCCGATGAAGCTGATGGAGGAGATCGGGGGGGCGCATCCGCGCGATCCTTCCTTTTGGCTCGATGTGCAGAGCCAGGCACAGTCGCAGATCGAGCGCATCCAGTCCCTGCTGGCACGTCTGGCCGAGGCTTCCCACGCCAAACGCGTGGATCGCGCCGACCAGTGCAATCTCACCACGGTGCTGAGTGAGATGATCGACCTGTTTGCCGCGGAACTCGAGGAGAAGAACCTGAATGTGGACATCGAGATAGAGCCAAATCTGCCGCCGCTCATGGTGCATGGCCCGCGCTTCAGCCAGATGTGGAGGCTCATTTTCATGGAGGAACTCACGCATCTCAGTCCCGGAGACAGCATTCAGATCAGCGCCAAAGTCAGGAAGGATGCCAGAGGTCTGTCTCAAGTGGTGATGTATGTGCGTGACACAGGCGCCTGGGAGGGATCGGACAAGCCGGTGAACCTCTTTGATCCCTTCTACACCCGCAGCCGCAAACCGGATGACTTCGGCGTGAACATGATGGCCTGCTACGTCACGATGCACCTGCATGGCGGCACCGCCGAGGCGCGTCATCTTGAGCCGCGCGGACTGGAGCTCAAGCTGAGCCTCCCTCTTGACCCGTCTTTCGAACCGAAGAAGGAGGAGGATTTCTTCAACACGCTGGTCACGCACGAAAAACGCTGGAAGCAGCGTGAAGAGATGGCGGCGGCGTGAGACCATGAAAAAGGCGGACCCATGACAGGTCCGCCTCGTGATTCGTTGGGAGCAAAGGACGTTTACTTCGCCTCAGGCGTCTTGGCGCCTTCTTTGAAGCAGTAGAGATGGGTGTGGGTGGTGATGTACACGGCGCCATTGGCGGCGACGACGCTGCTGAGCAGAGGGGAGGGGAATTCGATGGTCTTGAGCTCCTTCAGCTCCTTGCCTTCGGCGAGGATGAAGAGCTCGCCTTCTTCGTTGCCAATCCAGACCTTGCCGTCGGCAACAAGCGGGCTGGCCCAGATGTGGCCTTTGGTGTCGAACTTCCAATATTCCTTGCCAGTCTTGGCGTCGAGGCAGAAGAGGCGGCCGGTGTAGTCCGCAGCATAGACGAGACCGTCTTTGACCGCAGGGGTGGAGATGGAGCGCTCGATGCCTTTGAAGGTCCACACGGCCTTGCCGGAGATGTCGCCGCTGGCTTTGGGGTCGATGCAACTGAGCATGCCGACACCTTCTCCGTGCTCGGGATCCTGGCCGATGGGGACATAGATCAGGCCGTCGGCGATGGTGGGAGTGGCGATGATCTCGCTGGGGCCGTCGTATTCGACGTACTTGATGGGTTCGCCAGCGGAGTTTTTGCGATACTCGGGCGGATTGGCGTCATAGCGCCAGTGTTCGGCGAGGATGTCGAGGTCTTCGGCGTTTTTCTTGGTTTCGGGGGCCATGGAATAGACCCAGCCGTCACCGGCGGCGAAAATGATCTGCTTCTTGCCGCCGACTTCGAGGTAGTTCGGGGAGGACCAGGAGCAGTGCAGGACGCGCTGGGAAGCGATGCTGTCCTGCTCGCCGAGGAGCGTGCCGGTTTCAGCGTCGAGCATGATGAAGCTGGGGCTGTTCGGTGCGGGAATGTTGGTGTGGGTCCAATCCACGCCGTTGCAGGTCGGGACGAAGACTTTGCCATCCACGACGAGGGGGAAGCCGGCGGTGGCGTTGTGCTGGAAGACGCCGAGTTCCTTGTACATGTCGTAAACCCAGAGGATGTCCGCATCGGTGTTGCCGGGGGCGATAGGGGCGGTGTTTTTGCCGTCTTTGTCGAGCGGGGCCATGAAGGTGTTTTCTTCCTGCATGCCCTGGTTGCCATCGCTGAGGCCTTTCACATCCATGCAGATGATCTGGCAGCGGTTGCCGGGGACGTAGGCTTTGTCGCCGACGATGGTGGGGCTGGCGCAGATGCCGAGGTATTCCCAGTCGTTGACTTTGCCGGTGCCCATCTTCGGGGAGACGAGCTGCCATTTGAACTGACCGGTGTATTCATCGAAGACCATGACGATGCCGCGGTCGCCGGCGTGCTTGTCGTCACGGGGGGATTCGTTGTTCGTGCCGACATAGACCTGGCCGTTGGCGATCACCGGAGTGCCGTAGGTCTGGGAACCGAGCTTGGCCACCCAGAGGCAATTCTTGGTGGTGCTCATGTCAATGTCCTCGGCTCCAGGCTGCTTGTTGGCCTCCTCTGCATTGGGACGGAGACGTCCGGCGATCTTGGGCGCGGCCTTGGGGCCGTATTTCTTGCCGGGATCAAAGTCGATGGGCAGTCCTTTTTCATCGGACACCATGTTGCGGGTGTTGCCGCCGCCCCATTGGGGGTAATCAGCGGCCTGCAGCGAAGCCGTGGCCGCAAGAGCCAGGGCGAGGAGGAGGGTGGGTTTTGTGGTCATGTCGTTGGAAAGTCAGGTGTGGGGATTCGTCAAGATGAGGTTCAAGACTGTGTGACGAGTGATCAGTTGTTCGGCGTGACGCTCAGGTTGTCGAGGTACATGCGCTTCTGATTGAGCGGCGTGAAACCGAAAATGCCAGGGGAACCGTTGGTATGGGCGCGTGGCACTTTAACCTCAATGGTCCAGGCATCGGGCTCGGCGGTGCCTTTTTCCCAAGCCTTCGCTTGGACGACACCGCTGCCATCGGCGGCGACATCGACACGGCACTTGAGCGTGTACCACTTGTTGGCGGTCATCTTGAAGGCCACTTCCTGCTTGAGGCGCTCTGGGTTGGAACTTACCTCCAGCTTGCCAGCGTTGCCACGCAAGCAGACGAGGTAGCGCTGGTTGATGAGGCCGATGTCGGCCTTTGAGCGGGCGTTGCCTTCGGTGAGGACGTCGGCCTGCATCGTGTAGTTTTTCAGATGCGACGGCGCGAAGAAGACGGAGGCGCGTTGGAACAGCAGCCGGTCAAAGCTCTTGCCGAAGACTTTGCTGCCGTCTTTTTCCATGACCTGAAATTTGAAGCGCGCACCGATCCAAGGCAGCGGCGGATAGGCGAACTTGTAGGCGGGGTTGTTCTGCGGATCGACGGGGAACTCCTCAGTGAGCGTGTAGCTCTCGAAGTCCTGGGTGATGGGCAGGTTCTTCAATGCGCGACCACGGATCGTGCCAGTCAGGCCCTCGGGAGAGGTGGCTTTGAAGGCACCGGCGCTGACCTTGGCATCCGAGGCAACGACGAGTTCGCCTGCTTCATTGAATTTGGCGTCCATGGTGGCTTTCACCTTCGCGGTGGGCGGGATGAAGGACTCCCACTTCACGCCTTTGACGTCTTCGCTGACGACGAAGCCGTTTGCATCGACACTGCGGATGCGGAAGACCTGCTTGTCACCCGTCATGATGACGGTTTCCGCCGGGATGATCTGCAAAGCGGCCGACTTGCCGGCCTTCGGAATGTCAGCAACGGGCGCGGCGTCCACCTTGATGCCGGAGTTAGGAATCGGGAAGCAGTAGAACTGCTTCGTGGTGGTCACATAAAGCTGGCCGTCACAGACGCTGGGCGCGCCGAGGCAGTCGCCGTCGAGTTTGATCTCCTGCACGATCTCCGCGTCCTTTTCGCCGGGTTTCAGCACGACGAGCTTGCCTTCCATCATCGGGCAGTACAACAGGCCATCGACATAGAGCGGAGAGGAGTGCAGGTTGGCATTGCTGAGTTTCTTCTTCCACAACTGGGCGCCTGTCTCCGCGTTGATGGCATACAGTTCCGCCCCGTCGGTCATCTGATACACGACATCTCCCACGACCACCGGCGAGCTGCTGGTGGCTGACAGAGGCAGACGCCACAGTTCGACACTGGGCTCCAAGACAGCGCTTTCGACGTCGGTCGGCTCGTTGAGCTTCTCCGGCAGCTTGATGCAGACGAGGCGGCCTTTCTCAGTGCTATCGACGTTCTCATCACCATGAATGGCGATGAGCTTGTTGCCCTTGTGAATCACGACGGAGGCGTTCACGCCGTTTTTGCAGATGGGCATCTTCCAGTAGGTCTTGCCATTGCGGGCGTTCACACAGACGATGTGGCCGCAGCCGGTCGCGTAGTAGGCCACGCGCTTGCCATCACGAGTTTCCAGCACGGGGGTGGAGAAGGAACTGTCCACCGGGGGCACGACGCCGGGACGTGACCACCAGACGAGTTCGCCGGTCTTTTTATCAAAGCCGTAGATGCGGTCCGCAGCCGGGCCGTCGGCACCCCAGTTGGAGTAGATGAAATGGGTCAGGACATACTCGCCCTCGATCACCGGACTGCCCACGCGGGCATTGGGGAAGGTCATGCGTCCAAAATCCTCCATCAGCGGAATCTCGAAGACCTTCGTGCCATCGAGTTCGTAGCAGAGGAAAACGCCGGCGTTGCTGACGAGGTAAATGCGTTTGGTCTCAGGATCGACGGTTGGAGCACCGATGGAGTAGCGGTTGTAGATCGAGTCGCTGAGATAGTCGGGGATCTCATGTTCCCAGATTTTCTTCCCGGTTTTCGCATCCAGGCAGGTCAGCAGCTCGATGAGGTCGGAGGTTTCACCTTTGTAGCCCCAGAGGATGACCTTGCCATCAAAGATGACCGGCGTGCCACGTCCGCGGGCGGC
>DAORHS010000350.1:0-5363 GCA_035438165.1 Prosthecobacter sp. | reverse complement strand
GCAGATCATTTACTCGCACGAAGGGCGTGACCACGGCGGCGCACTGGAAACGGCGGGCGGCATCGCCAAGGTGCGCCCACGGTTGCTGCAAAACGAAGCCGGCTGGGCGGCGATCAAAGGCCAGCTGGCCGTGGACCCGGTGCTCGCGAAGCTGATGGAAAACTTGAAGGCCTCGGGCGAGGCGCTGCTTCTGGACCCCGAACTCAACCGCATCAACGGTGAGATCCGTGGCGTCGTGAGCGAGGGGTCACGCGCCATCTACCGCATGGGGCTGCTGGCGGCGCTGCATTATGGCGACGGCGATTTGAAGTGGAAAGAGCGTGCTGTGCGCGAGGCGATCCTGCTGTGCGACAAGTCCAACTTCCGTGACTGGCATCCCGAGGAGAGCCCGGCGGTGTCGGACATGGTGATCGCCGTCTGCCTGGCCTATGACTGGTTCCGCGATGGGTTCAACGCACAGCAGGCCGCCGAAATCCGCACCTTTCTGGATCAAAAAGGCATCGATGCCCTGGTGGCGCACCTGAACGACGAGCCGGTGCCGGAGACGGCCAAAGGCGTGTCTGGAGGACAGACGGCAAGCAAGGCCCCGGCCAAAGGCAAGGCCAAGGCACCCGCCAAGGCGGAGGATGCCCCGGTCGATCAGGAGAAAATGGCCGCGGCCTCGGCGCTGCTGCTTGCCGCGATCTGTTTTGCGGATGAAGACGTGAACATCGCGAAAAAGGCCGCTTCAGCGGGTGCGAAGGCCTTTGGTGAAGGCATCCAGCGTTTCGCTCCTGCCGGCGTGTGGCCGGAGGGGCTGGCCAACGGCGATGCCGTGATGGATTACGCCGCCATGGTGATTCAGTCCCTCCGCAGCGCGGCGGGCAAGGATCTCGGGCTCACCATGCTCGAAGGCATTCCGCAGTTCGGCGTGGCACGCATGCATCTCTATGGCCCCACCGGCCTGCCCTTCAATTTTGGCGACAATGCGACGACCGGTGCCACCCGCCCCTGGGTGGCCACCTGGCTGTGCGGACTGCATGGGAACCCCGGCATCCCTGCGGTGACCGCAGGCGCGAAGATGGCGGTCTCCACCTCGTTCTTCGGCAGCGCGGGCCATTACATCTATTACAACCCCCATGCCGCTGGTGATGGCACGGCAGACAGCCTCGAATACGCGATGCCCGGCGGCATCGTGGCCACGGTGCGGTCCGGCTGGGAGAAGACGGATCTGTTTCTGGCCGTCAAAGGCGGCGACAACCGGGACCACACGGCCCAGCTCGACATCGGCAGCTTTGTGCTGGACGCCGGGGGCCAGCGCTGGGGACTGGAGCTGGGCGCCGAGGGAGACCGCGTTTCGGGTTATGAAGTCGCGCCGGGGGCGGACCGCACCAAGCGCTTTGGTTTCTATCTCGCCGGCACCGCCGGTCAGAACACGCTGATGTTTGATGACAACCAGGATCTGGAAGCCCGTGCGGGAGTGCTTCTCAGCGCGGCCACGCCAGAGCGCGGCGTGGCCGTGGTGGACATGACGAAGGCCTACTCGAAGGACGCGAAGGACGTGCACCGCGGCATCATGGTCGTGCGCGGAGCGACGCCGTACCTGGTCATCCAGGACGATCTTCAGGTGAAGAACAGCAAGGCCCTGACCTGGAGCATGCAGACGGATGCCGAAATCGCCCCTGACGGTGCCAGCGCAAAGCTGACCAAAGGCGGCAAGACGCTCCTGGCCACCATCGTGTCCCCCGCCGGAGCCACCTTTACCAGCGCCAAACCCCCGGTGCCGGAGAAGCCCGACGCACAGGCCCGCGATCTCAGCAAATTCAACGTCCTCAAAGCCACCATCCCGGAGGCCAAAGGCCCGCAGAGCCTCTGCATCACCTTCACCACCGCCGAGGCGGCCCCTGCGCATGCGCACCAGCCCATCGCCGAGTGGGTGAAGGCGAAGTGAACAACGTTATGAGTTAGGAAGTTAAGAGTCATGGACTTCCTAACCCCATAACTCTTAACGCATTACTGCTTTACGCCCGCGGATGCGCGGCCTCATAGACCTCCTTCATGCGCTGCGTGGAGACGTGCGTGTAGATTTGCGTGGTCGAAAGACTCGCATGGCCCAGCAGTTCCTGCACGCTGCGCAGGTCGGCGCCGTTGTTCAGCAGATGCGTGGCGAAGCTGTGGCGAAGCTTGTGCGGCGTGAGATGCACCGGCAGGCCGGAGGCGCGCCAGTATTTGTTCACCACGTCATCCACGCCCTGAATGCTGAGGCGTTTGCGCAGCTTGCTCAAAAACAACGCGCCGTCATGCACACCCGCCTTCACGCGATAGCGCTGCACCGCTTCCAGCGCCGCGCTGCCGACGGGACACAGGCGTTCTTTGTTTCCCTTGCCGAAAACACGCACCGTTTCGGTGTAGGTGTCGATGTCTGCCACGTTCAGCGCCACCAGCTCGCTCAAACGCATGCCGGTGCTGTAAAACAGCTCCAAAATCGCCGCATCACGCTCCGGCGCCCACACTGCGTCGCGCTTCGTTTTCTCCATCGTCAGCGGCAGGTTCAGCATCTGCTCGATCTGTGTCACCGTGAGCACCACGGGCAGCTTTTTCTCGCGCTTCGGCAGTTGCACTTCGAGCAGCGGATTCGTCTTCCATCCGCGGCGGCGTGTGAGCCATTTGAAAAAACTGCGCATCGCCGCGAACTGAAGGCGGATCGTCGCCCGCCCGCGTTCCTGCTTCATCAGGTCGTAGA
This sequence comes from Prosthecobacter sp., assembly GCA_035438165.1. Lineage (GTDB taxonomy): Bacteria > Verrucomicrobiota > Verrucomicrobiia > Verrucomicrobiales > Verrucomicrobiaceae > Prosthecobacter. The sequence goes on along the minus strand of DAORHS010000350.1, from coordinate 2,641 downwards.
GGAAGGCGCGGAAATCATCCGCCGTGAGGTTTTCCCAGCCCTTGAACGGCTCGCGCCAGTCGCGGAACTGCCGCAGCGCCCGTTCGTAGTTCGCCAGGGTGCGTTCCGAAGAGCGGCGCTCCACCTCCATGAACTCCAGGAACTCGTCGGCGAGCTTGTCGGCCATGGCGTTCAACCTCCCGTTTGTTTCGCGCGGCAGACGTTGCAGATCTCCTCGCCGGAATCCAGCACGCGGAACTCCAGATGCGAATCATCCAGATCCGTCTTTTTGCAGACCGAGCATTGATGAAAAAACGCCCCCTGCGGCAGTTTCGTGGATTCGAACTGGCTGCGGCGTGTGGCGACCTGGGCCATCCGCGCACGCTCGCTCAGGAAACCAGGTCCGAATGCGACGAAAAAGTTCAGGTGCCCCACCAGCACCGGCAGGAACATGGAGGGATCTCGCATCACGAAAAACACCGTCATCCCCGCGCTCAGCGCGGCCACCCACTTCATTTTGATCGGCAGGACGAAGTAGATGTAAATTTCCTCGTTCGGGAACAACGTCGCAAAGGCAAACAGCAGCGTTTGATAGAGAAACAAACCAGGAGCCGGCCAGCCAAACAGCAGTGCGCCCGCCGTGACGGCAAACATCCAGCCGAAGATGTAGAGATTCACCCGGAATGCGCCCCACGCCGCCTCCAGACCACGTCCCACCCACATCATGAACAGCGTGCCGATCAGCGCCCAGATGAGTGAGAAATTGCCTGGGATGAACACATGCGTGAACAACCGCCACACCTCACCGTGCATCACGCGCGCCGGATTCAGCTCCAGAAATCTCAAGTACGCTTCCGCACCCTCTGGCTTCATGAACATCACCATGAACAGCACCAGCAGTTGAAACAGCGCGATGATCTGCACGAGTCCCGGGATGGCGAAACGACCGAACTTGGATTCTAAACGGGAGATGAGGGGCATGAAGAGTGTCTGGTAGCCGGGTTTCAGCCCGGAGCAAAGAGAAGAACGACTGTCACACACAGCGCGGCGATCCAGTCGCGCATGCCAAAGCGATCCGCATCGCCGGTGAAACGCAGCAGTTTGAACAACGCGCCCGTCGGACAGCCGTAGCGGCAATACGCCAGCGGTGTGATCAGCAACCACAACACCCCCGCGATGGCGATCACGATGCTCGCCCAGCCTGCGACGCGGAACAGATACGCGTCGAACGGCTCCAGCGCGTTCAAATCCACCGGCAGGGCAAATACCACGCTCAACAACACGAACGCCAGCAGCACGAAAGGCAGCTTCGACAAAAACGCTTCCATCCGTTTCGACGGCGACCACTGGAACGGCAGCCGTTTCGCCACAAGCTGCTGCAAGGCACCGTGCGGACAGATGTGATGGCAGTAGAGCTGCTTGCTGGTGAAAACCGGCCCCAGCAGCGCCACCGCCGCCAGCAGCACCAGTCCATGCACATTGCGCCACGGCGTGCCATGCGCCGCCCAGCCGGCCAGCAGTCCTTGAGAGAGCATTTCACCCGCCATGAAGCCGCCGTAGATTACGAGCAACGCGTGATGCAGATGCCGGCACCACGCACGGCCGCGCAACGGTGTGAACGCCATCACAAACGCGGCGATCACGATCACGACATGCCCCGTATCCTGCCAACGCCAATGAATCAGCGCCCACCAGCCGCGTTTCGCTTCTTTTTCTTTGAGAAGCGACTGCGCACGCACGCGCACGCCCTCCGCCACACCGTAGCTCGTCTGCGTCGCACCGGAGACACCTTCCACGCCCGCCTTGGCGAAGTCGATGTTCGCGATCTTCTCCGTCGTCATGCCATCAAAGGTCTTCAAAAATGCCGCGTCGCCCGTGACGTAACCGACATAAGCCTCGTTGTCATAACTCCGCCGCAACGCGATGCCGCGCAGAGTCGAACCGCTCGGATCCAGCAGCATGAACGTGTCACTCGGCCCTTTGTAGCCAACCACACCGTCTGAGGCTGGTGCTGTGCGCACCGCCAGCGCGATGACAGCACCTTTCGCATCGAGGACTTCCTGCGAACCCGGATGCGACTTCGATTCCCGCAGCTTCGCGGCCTGCGGCTCGAGTTTCTTCACTTCATCCAGCGTGATCGCGTCTGGAAAACGCAGCGAGGTCGTCGCGCTTTTTCCCAACCGACGTAAAACACCTTCCGCGATCGCGCTGCTGGTCAAAGTTGCACCTGAAACGGCATCTGCCGGCATGTTTGCCATCTCGGCGGCCTTCTTGTTCGTGAACTGCTTGAAGAACGACCGCTCGCTCACCACCTCGGCCACATGATCGGTCGTGTCGCTGCTGTGCAGAATGCGCAGGCCGAGCACTTTGCCGCGTGAGTCGAGCGCGATGAGCGTGTTCGTCGGCCCCGAGTAGCCAATGATGTCATCCGCCTCCGGCGAAGTCTGCATCACATGCCCGAGTGTGATGCCCGATTCGTCCTTCACCGCCTGCATGCCGCCCTGCGGCGTCAAAACGGCAGCGGTGGGAAAAAAGTCACGAATCCGCTCCACGGTGAGCTCCATCGCCACCGGCTGATGCGACCGCCGGATGGCAAAAACCACCGCCGCCAACAACACCACGCGCCAGAGGCGCAGGGCGGCGGATTTCCAGCGGCGGGAGG
>DAORHS010000349.1:0-5367 GCA_035438165.1 Prosthecobacter sp. | reverse complement strand
GCCGATCTCAAACTGCGTGGAGATGCAGTAGTCAAAGCCGAGCGCGTGGGCGATTTCGTGCGCGTAGAAGTCGGGGCTGGCCGTGTTCAGCACCAAAACGCGACCTTGATGCTTGTGACGGAGGATTTCGGCGCGCAGATCGGGATAGGCCCATTTCGGCACGCAGACCTCGGCAAACTCATGCGCATAGCTGGCCAGCCGTTCACGCGGCATGCCGCGCAGGTAGCTCAGAAAGGCGCGTTTGGCCGAGGCGGTGCTGGCCAGGCCACAGGCGCGGGCCAGAGCGACGGGAATGAACAAGCCATGCAGCAACACACGCCAGGGCTCGCGCCGGAGCACGAAATTGCAGAACAGCGCCTGCGTGTCGAAGGGCAGCAGGGTGTGGTCGAGGTCAAAAAAGGCGAACGAGCGGGCGGGCATGACGCGGCGGAGCCTACGCGCCGTGTTTCCATCTGGCAAAAGATTCCCAGCCTTGACGGATGCAGGCGTGGACGGCACTGTGCGCGCCCTTTCCCCCAAAGCCTCATGTCCCAAGAAAAAACTCTCATCCTGCTCAAGCCCGACTGCGTCGAACGCGGCATCAACGGCGACGTCATCAAGCGCTTCGAAGACGAAGGCTTCCGCATTCGCGGCTGCAAGATGATCCGCCTGACAGAAGAACTGCTCAAGGAGCACTACGCGCACATCGCCGACCGCCCGTTCTTCCCCACCGTGGCCGAGTTCATGAAGAGCAAGCCTGTGATCGCCATCGTCCTCAGCGGCGAGAATGTGATCGCCCACGTACGCGACCTCCTCGGCCCGACCGATTCCAAAGCCGCTCCCAAAGGCACGATCCGCGGTGATTACGGCACGGACAAGATGACCAACGTCGTCCACGCCTCGGATTCGCCCGAAGCCGCCGCCATCGAGATCGAGCGCTTCTTCCATCACGGCGAGATTTTCAGCTATTGAGGCTGACGCACGTTCCGCTACACTCGCGGCGCTCTCTTCCCACGCCGATGTGGTGAAATGGTAAACACAGCGGACTTAAAATCCGCTGGGCGGAAACGCCCTTGCCGGTTCGAGTCCGGCCATCGGCACCAGAGGGGCTACTGGAAACCACTATGCCGGAATTGCGGTGGTACATGACACCACGAACCGTAGCGGACGACAATATCGGAACAATCGTGAGAGGGCATCATAGGCGGCGTGAACCACAAACACGAACGCGCTATGAACACCACCACCTCTTCCCACACCACCGCCCGTCAACGCTTCATCCAGAATCTGGCCGAGAGCGAACTGTTCCGCCACTACCAGAAGGCCTTTCACACGCTCACCAGCCTGCCGCTGAATCTGCAGTCCGTGGGCGAGGATGCGCATATTGACGCCATCACCACCCACACGGGCGTCGCTGGCGTCGTCGAAACCCAGGTCCCGGTCCGGGTGGGCAAGAACACCATCGCTGTCATGCTCACCGGCGGTGTCCGCCTCCAGCCTGCCAACGCCGACACCTTCGCTCCCGTCGCCAAGGCTCTGCTCGATGACGGCTGCTCCGCCGCTGAAATCCGCAGCGCCAAGGTGCAGTTCGAGCACGTGCCGGTCATGCAGCCGGAGCGCTATGAGGCCGCCGTCGCCATTCTTCAGTCCTTCTCGCTCCAGCTCGGAGAAAACGCCCACCGTCTGCTGTTTGCCAACGCCACCCACGAGCCCGAGGCCGTGCGCAATGCGAAGGTGTTCATTCACCAGCATCTCGCCGAACCGATGTCGCTCGAAGCTGTCGCCCGTGCGGTGAACGTGAGCCCCTTCCACTTCTGCAAGCTCTTCAAGCGCGCCACCGGCCTCACCTTCACGGACTTCGTGAACCGCGCCCGTGTGGAAAAGGCCAAGCGCATGCTCATGAAGCCCGCCGCCCGCATCACCGAGGTCGCTTACGATGTCGGCTTCCAGAGCCTGTCCCACTTCAACCGCAGCTTCCGCCGCATCGCGGACGAATCCCCCACGGAATTCCGCAGCCGTATGAAGAGCGGAGCACCGGCACTGCTCGCTGCATAAGAATTTGTCGCCATGCGCATCGCACTGCGATGTTTCGACGACATTGCCCCGGAGAGACGAGCCTGAGCGCGTTGGGTAACTCTCTCCGGGGTTTTTTGTGCCCAAATGGAACGCGCTGCGGACTTGACCGCCCCGCCCCGTCTGCGCACACTCGCGCTCCTCACCCAACCAAGAACCAGGAACCCAGAACATTTGATTATGAGCCGGAAAATTCGTTATGGCATGATCGGCGGCGGACGCGGCGCCTTCATCGGCGGCGTTCATCGCATCGCGGCGTCAATCGACCAGCAGGTCGAGCTCGTCTGCGGCGCCTTCTCCTCCAATCCGGAAAGATCGAAGGCCAGCGGCACCGATTTCTTCCTGCCTGCCGAACGCTGCTACGGAACGTTTGAGGAAATGATCCGCACCGAGGCCGCGCTGCCTGCGGACAAGCGCATGGACTTCGTCTCCATCGTGACACCAAACCACATGCACTTTCCTGCGGCCAAGCTCGCGCTGGAAAGCGGCTTCCATGTGCTCTCCGACAAACCGGCGACCTTCAATCTCGCGCAGGCGAAGGAACTCGCGAGCATCGTGAAGGCCTCCGGCAAGCTCTACGGCGTCACCTACAACTACACCGGCTACCCGATGATCCGCCAGGCACGCCAGATGATCGAACAGGGCAAGCTGGGCAAGATCCGCAAGGTCGTGGCCGAGTATCCGCAGGGCTGGCTGGCCACGATGCTGGAAAACACCGGCCAAAAACAAGCATCATGGCGCGTCGATCCCGCGATCTGCGGCGCCGCCGGTTGCATGGGCGACATCGGCACGCACGCGATGAATCTCGCCGAATACGTCACCGGTTTGCACGTGAAGGAACTCGCCGCCGATCTCACCATCTTCCTCGGCGACCAGGGCCGCCGCCTTGAAGACGACGGCAACGTGCTGCTTCGCTTCACCAATGGCGCGAAGGGCGTCCTGCACTCCAGCCAGATCAGCGTCGGCTGTGAAAACAACCTCAGCCTTCGCGTCTATGGCGAGCTGGGCGGCATCGAATGGAACCAGCTCGATCCCAACACGATGATCGTCACGTCGCTGGACCAGCCGAAGCAAATCTATCGCACCAGCATGGGCTACCTCGGCAGCGCCGCCGCCGCCGCCACACGCACGCCCGCAGGCCATCCCGAGGGTTACCTCGAAGGCTTCGCCAACCTCTACAAAAACTTCGTTGCGCACATCCGTGCCGTCGAAGCCGGCACCACGCCGAACCCGCTCGACATGGATTACCCGACCATCGAAGACGGCGTCGCCGGCATGGCCTTCATCGAAGCCGTGGTCGCCTCCTCCGCCAACAACGCCGCGTGGACGCCGCTGGATTACACCCCGTCCGCACGCGCTAAGTATGGCGATGCGACGCTGAACAGCGATCGCGGTGGCTTGAGCTAATCCGTGAAGATCACAGAAAAGGCGCAGGCAAATCGCCTGCACCTTTTTCATTTCAATCATCAGATCAAATCGCCACCGGTTTTCCGGTCTTGGCCGACTCATAGACTGCGTCGATCACCTGCATCAGACGCAGGGCCTGCTCCGGTGTGTTCAGCGGCTCGGCTTTGCCGTCGAGGAACTCGATGAAGTTCGCGGCGGAGCCGATGCGGCCCATGTCCTCACATTCCGGGGTGATGATGGTGCGGTCCACGCTATGGCCGTTTTCCTGGATGTAGAGTTCGCAACTGTCGATGGCCGTGTTGTCCAAACCGTCGATACGAAACAGCCGCTGCACCTTGCCGCCGGCCTTGGTGCCCTGGAAGACCACGGAGACTTCCTCGCGCTTGATCATTTCCGCCCAGGAGACCTGGAGGGACAGCACCTGACCGGTCTTGAACATCACAAAACCGTGCGCCGCGTTCTCCACGTCGGTCGTGCCTCCAACTTTGTCGGGGATGCCCCACGGCCCCTTGAACTGCTTGTCGTGGATGAAATCGGAGAAGACCTGGCCCATGACGTAAGCCGGCTCGGGATAACCCATGAAATACATCGCCAAGTCCACCATGTGCAGCAGATCGACGAGTGAACCGCCGCCGGCAAGCTCCTTGGTGGTGAACCAGCCGCCAAAGCCCGGGATGCCGGTGCGACGGATCCACTTCGCCTGCGCGGAGTTGATCGTGCCGACCACGCCCTGGTCAATGTAAGTCTTCATCGCCCGCGATTCAGGACGAGCGCGGTTGTTGAAGTTGAAGAGCACCTGCTTCCCGGCCTTTTTGGCGGCATCAATGATCTCCTGCACTTCCCCGGCATTGAGCGCCGGTGGCTTTTCGCAAAAAACGTGCTTGCCGGCTTCGAGGCAGTGAATGGACAGCGATTTGTGAAACTTGTTGGGGACGATGACACTCACGGCGTCGATCTCCGGATTTTTCAGCATGGCATCCACAGTCTCATAGGGTGTGGCGATGCCCCACTTCGCCGCCGCCTTGGCAGCAGCTCCGGGGGCCGCATCCGCCACTGCGATGATCTCCGCTCCCGCCTGACGGAACCCCGCCGCGTGATACTGCAACATGCCGCCGACTCCGATGACTCCTACTTTGATGGACATAAAGGTGATTGATTGAGGTGGTTGATGGATAAAAAATCCGGCGCGAGAATGTCGGGCGCGGGCTGCGGAGTCAAGACTGGAAAGTGAAGCTGCCCAATCGCCATCGCGACCAGTTCGTCATTCTGATTTCGACATTCGTCATTTGAACGCTTCTTTCCCCGCCAACGCCACGTTTCCTGCCCCCATGCCCGTCACCACCCGCCCCGCAACCGCAGCCGATCTCGACGCCATCAACGCGATCTACAATCACTACGTCGAGCACAGCACCTGCACCTATCAAACCGTGCCCAGCACCGCGCAGGAGCGGCGTGACTGGTTTGACGCGCACGGCCCGGAGCATCCCATCATCGTCGCCGAGGAAGACTGCCAGATCATCGGCTGGGGTTCGCTCAGCCGCTTCCACCCACGCCAGGCCTACTGCCACAGCGTCGAGGACTCCGTTTACCTGCATCACGAGCATCAAGGCAAGGGTCTCGGCTCTCTTCTCCTCGGCGAACTCATCGACCTCGCCAAAAAGATCGGCCACCGCACCGTCCTCGGCGGCATCGACGCCGATCAGCAGGCCAGCATCGCCCTGCATGCCAAATTCGGCTTCGAAAAAGTCTCCCATCTCAAAGAGGTCGGGTATAAACAGGGCCGCTGGCTCGATGTGATCTGGATGCAGAAGATGCTGTAGCGGATTACACCAGCTTTGGGGCAGCATTGACACTCGCCGCCCAACCCGCTAGAACCGGCCCTTAGCCAACGTCTTCACGCCATGCCCA
>DAORHS010000348.1:0-5410 GCA_035438165.1 Prosthecobacter sp. | reverse complement strand
AAAGGGAGTCCAAAGTTCTTCACCTCCGCCTCAGCGGTCATGCAAGCGGCCAAAAACAACGGCAAGCCCGTGATACTCGTCTTCTCCGCCGCGTGGTGCGGCCCTTGCCAGGTTATGAAGACCGACGTTTACCCGAGTTCTGAGGTGAAGCCGTTTCATGACCAATTTAACTGGGCTTATCTCGACATCGACGAGGAGGCCAACACCGAACTCGCCAGCAGTTTTCAAGTGGAGTCGATTCCGCACGTCTTCTTTCTTGATGCTGCGGGCAAGACCCTTCTGGATCATCAGCATGGCGGAGCCGCACCCAAAGATTTTGCCAAAAAGCTGACCAAGACCCTGCAAAAAGCGGCAAAGGCCAAGACGGCCGGTTGATGACCAGCTCCAGATTTGCGCCCCAAAGTTCCACCACCCCAAAGCCCGGTTTCCCAGAGAAACCGGGCTTTTGCTTGCCTGGTCGATTTCCAGTCGGGATCGGGCCGGAAATCAATGATTGATTTCAGCCGGGATTTACCCCAGAATAAGAGGTCTAAAAGGAAAGTTAATAATCAGCATATTGTTATCAACAATGCGCAGCCACATCCTTCTTCTTCTCAGTTTCTCCGCCTGTTTTCTGGCCTCTTGCTCCTCCTCGGGCGTCTTTGGCCTGAACAAGAACGCAACGCGCATCACTTCGGTGCGAACCACCGCCTACACGCATGGCGAATCGGATCACATCATTTACGGCGCTAAAACGGCGGTAGGAACCCAGCTCAAGTATGGGAACGTTCGCAGTGCGGCAGCCGACTGGTCCGTGTATCCGGTGGGCACAATTTTTCAGATTGAAGGGCTGCCTTATGTGTATCAGGTCGATGACTATGGTTCCGCTCTGGTGGGAACCAACACCATTGACCTCTACAAGCCAGACAAGGCCACGATGAAAGCATGGGGCGTGCGCAATGTGAACATTCGCGTTCTGAAATGGGGCTCGTTTTCCAAAAGCCTCTCCATCATGAAGCCCCGTACAGCGTATCCCCACATTCGCAAAATGGTGGCACGGATTGAAGGCAGTTCCTAGCCGCAGCATCACTGTGACGAAACAGGAACGTGCGGATTACGTGCGAGCAAAGCTCGCGGAATTGTACCCGCAGCCCCCGATTCCGTTGGATCATGCAGACGCCTACACCCTGCTGATAGCCGTCCTGCTTTCCGCGCAATGCACTGATATCCGGGTCAACCAGATCACTCCTGCGCTGTTTCAACTGGGACGGACTCCTGCCGCGCTTGCGGCCGCACCGCTCGACAAGATCGAGTCCATCGTTCGTCCTTGTGGACTCGGACCGCAGAAGGCCAAGGCCATCAAGGAATTGTCGGGCATTTTATTGAGAGAGCACGATGGCAGGGTTCCAGCTTCGTTGGAGGCCTTGGAACGTCTTCCAGGAGTCGGCCACAAAACTGCCCAGGTCGTGATGGCCCAGGCGTTCGGAATCCCATCCTTTCCAGTGGACACCCATATCCACCGTCTGGCGCAGCGATGGGGTTTGACCAGCGGCCGTTCGGTGTTGCAAACAGAACGCGATTTGAAACGCCTGTTCCCGATCGAAAGCTGGAACCGCCTGCACCTGCAGATCATTTACTATGGACGTGAGCACTGCACCGCACGTGGCTGTGACGGCAGTGTATGCGAGATCTGCCGCACCTGTTATCCCCAACGCAGCAGTCCGAAGCGCACAAAAAAAGCGTGATGCGTCCTCTGTGGGTCGAGATTTTTCACCAACGCAGACGCAGGGCTGTCCGGAATGCCCGCGTTGTGTCGCCGAAATCCGCACCGACACCAATGTCAAACATGGGCAGCAGACGGAAGTAGGTGGAGACATCCAATATCTTACTGTCGTATTTATCAGCACTGCTGACACTCACCCCGGCTTGCACCTCCAACCAGTCCATGGGAGTGAACCGCAAGCCGGGCCGCACGTAAATCGAACCATCGCTGAAGCTTAAAGCTGAATCCGTGGCGCGCAGGCTGGTGTAGTTCAATCCAGCCTCCGCCACAAAGGTAAGACGGTCATTGATCAGTGTTGTGTGGAAACCGGCACCGGCCTGGATGCTGGCAAAATCGTAATTGGCATTTGTGGCTCCACCGACCGTCCCTCCACCGCCAGGCCCACTGCCCCATGAGGCTCCGAACTTCAAATAGAGCGGGTTGAACAAGGCAACGGTGAGCGCCCCCCCAATGGTATGAGCACCATCCAAATTGCTCTGCTTGGGGTCCACATAGCGGTAGAAAACCTCCAAGTTATTGAAATTGACCATATTCGGCCCCTGTTTCACGCCATAGTTTGCTGTCGTTGGCGGAGGTGCCGTGTAACCGCCGGCCCCCTGAGGAGCATATGAGGACATCTGGCCGGGCATTGGTGCCGAAGCATACGGATCAGCGTAAGGAGGCGGTGCGGTAACCCCTGACGAGACCGACGGCGGCGGTAGCGAGTTGGGATAGGCTGGAACGCTCGGCGGTGGGGCACCATAGGCTCCATAGCCAGGGGGAGGAACTCCCATGACCCCGTAACCGGGTGGTGGAGCCCCCTGGCTCATGGCATTTTGGCAGAGGGTAAGGCTGACGCTCATGGCGCAAAATAAGATCCTTTTCATGGCAAACATGGGCAACTATTGATTATTTGGATAACTTAAATAATCTCTCAAATCAATGGATTCAGCAAATCATTTTTGCGATTTTGAGATTTTTAGTCCGGTTACTCGCTGTTGCTGAGCAAGAATGCCTCTGCTGGCCTCATTCGCCGCGAGTTGGCTCATCCTTGGCAGTTCCCCTTGTTTCTTCACTTTCTCAGAGAGCGTCTCACGGCGGCTGCCAAAAAGACAACACCTGCGAGGCCCCCTACCACAAGCCAAACCCCAGTTTTGCCTCCTTGTCTCACTTCCCTGTCCTCCGCTGAAATCGTGACTATTTCAGGCCCCTTGTTCATTTGGGACGCAACAGGCTCTACAATCGGAGCAGAATTCACCACCGATTGTGCAGCCAAACCGGCGGTTGCGAGTGCTTGCTCCCAATCCACGTTTAGCAAAAGGTCCCAGCCGGGATTTTCATTCTTCATCCGGCAACCGCAACGACCGACCAGGAACATGCTGACATCTTCGAGTGCGGCATCGTCCAGGACATCCAGCGGCCATGCCCCCAACACCCTGCCCCGACCAAAGACTGCGGCTGCGAAGCTGGTCACACTGGAGTCGATCTCTCCTCCCGGGCCTGTGAGCATGCGCAACAGCGGCTGCTCAGAAGGATCCCCCATGCGAATCCGAAGCACGGTGAACTTCAATTTTAACGCGGGACCTGGCCCCAACTGACTGTCGGGATCATTGGGATCCTGAACCGGCAGGGCAGCTACCTGCTCCAAAAACCTCAGCCTCTTTTCAATGTGTTCAGCCTTTGTCGTATCAAGCGGAGAGCCGCTGTCGGCAATGATCCAGACGACCGAATCTCCCGCCAGGATATGTTCGACGATCTTTTGGCGCACGGGCGACTCCAGCAGTGCGTCCAATGAGTTCTTGTCTAGGGCTCCCGACCAAACAAGCTGGGCGCTGTTGCGGGAGGAACGCAGTTCCGCAACCGTCGTCGCAGGATCACTCGAAGACGAAATGTCGAGATTCGCCTTCCCATTTGCACGCAATGGCCGCAACAAATCCTGCATCGTCGCGTCCTGCGCAACGCTTGCCGGCAGAACGAGGTGAAACTTGTCCGCTTCCCAGCGGTCCAGCGCGTAGCGGAACACAGGAATGGTGCAGGCACATGCCCCGCTGGTGCAGATGAGGGTGAGAAGCGTGGCAAGTCGCATGATGGTCATTTCCCAAAGCACTGCAGGCGCCCGTCCACGGTGCTCACATATACACGGCCTCGGGCGATGGTGATGCCGTCCCACACGGGAGGAGACGTGAGATCGAGACCCGTGGATTGCTCGCCGGTTTCGACGTTCACCGCCCACATTTTCGCGCCACGTCTGCCTTCGAGGGCTTCGTTTTGCTCTTCGAGTTCTTTGAGAATGGCGGGGTCTTTGGCGGCGAGGCGCTCGAAGGCGTATTCCTCATCAATGGTGTCCGGCGGGCCGCTGACGAGGACGGTTTTGCCTGCGAGTGCCATGCTGCGAGCGACGATGGGCACAAAACGATCCCAGGTGTGCTTCACGAAGCTGCCAGGCGCGTTTCCGCCGCCTGCTTTGCCGCCGCCTTTGAACCACAACGCGCCACCAACCTTGCCTTTGCCGGTCTCGACACCGGCGCCGATGCCGTGGATGCCATTGGCGGTGCTGTCGCGGCTGTCGCCGTTGTCAAAGTTGCAGGCGATGATCGCATCGGCGGGTTTTTCATCCGGCGCTTCAAAGCGGCGCTGCACCTCCGCAAGCGTGAGCGCCTTGTGATAGAGCGTGAACTGGTCGAGCAGGCCGCTGAAACCTCCGGCGCTGCCTTCGGCGGCTCCGTCCCCATTGCCGAGGTAGAGCGGACGGGCTGGCTTGCCGGTGAGGGGGCTGCCTTTGCCTTCGGCGACGAGCTTGCCATCAAGGTAGAGCGCCATTTTGCCATCGGCGGCGAGGGTGGCGACAAGGTGATGCCAGCCTTCGGTGAGTGCTTCGGCGGAGACGATGCTGCTGAGCTTGGAATCGCTGCGCACATGGAACTGCGGCTTCTTTTCGCGAATGTCGAGCGCGAGGCCCTGCAGCGGCCCGCCGTGATGGAGAACCGTGCCGCCTGCCTTGTCAGGCAGCACCCAAGCCTCGACGCTGATGGCGGAGTTCGTCGGATCAATCGCCGGCGCGTCCGGAAACAACACGCTGCCCGCGATGGGCGCGTTGGTGGCGCGGGCGGGCGCGGCGCCTTTCTTGGCATCTCCTTTGCCTTTTCCTTTCGCCTTGCCTTTGGCGTCACCTTTCTTCGCGGCCTTGTTCTCGTTCACCTGGTTTTGCTGCGCCAGCGGCTGGCCGTCGGGACCGAGCACGAGGCTGTTGCCCTGGCGCGGGGTGGTGGCGGAGGCGGTGTCGTAGGCCTGGTCCGGCGCATCCTTGGGCGTGGAGAAGAGCGTGTACTCCATGGTGGTGGTCCACTTGTAGTATTGGGCCTCGCGACCGTAGGAATACACGTTCTTGTCGTCGTGAACGAGGATGCGGCCCGCTGGCGCATACTTGCCCGCCTGAAAGTAGCCGCCGTGACCACCAGCGAAGCTCTTGCCATAGACCCAGTAGCTGCGGTGGAAGTTCGAGTCATCGAGGAAGCCCATGGGCGCGAACAGATGAGCGCCTTCGCCTTTGTGCGCGCCGCCATGTCAGACAACACCCCACAGGCAGGCGCGCGGGCTGCCGACGCCGCCGCGCCGCGCTGCCTCCTACAGTGCATTGGAGTGCCTGGCCATCGCCACGCACCATCCCTT
>DAORHS010000347.1:0-5411 GCA_035438165.1 Prosthecobacter sp. | reverse complement strand
CTGCTGCTGAATGCCGCCACGCAGCTTTGCTCCCAAACGGGTGAACTGCCGCAGGCGGAGATCTTTGCGCAGGCAAAGCGCCTGCATGAAGCCGGCAAGGACGTGCGTGAGAAGGATCTGGCACTCGCAGCGATCAGCCGTGTCACCGATCCCGCCGCCGTCGCCTTTTTCGATGCGCTCGCTGTGAGCGAACCCCAGCGCAAGGCGCAGGCCGTCGCGATCAGCAAGGCCATCAACACCACGCTCGCCCGGGTGGTCACCGTGGCCGACAACACCACGGTTTCCGCCGACAAGGCCGATTATCCCAAACTCGGCGGCATGGATCTCCTGGCGGACATTCTGGTGAACTGGCTCGACGAAGGAGACTGGGCCGCCTGGTTCCTGAAATTCGAGCAGCCCGGGAAGTATGAGATCGCCGTGCGGCAGGCCTCGGCTTCGCAAAAAGAGGGCGTCTATGAGGTCGTCATCGCCGGGCAGACGCTGCGCACCAGCGTGGTGCGCACGGGCAGCGCCCAGGAGTTCAAATCCTGCATCGTCGGCGTGGTCGAAATCAAGCAGGCCGGCATCCACCGTCTGCGCATCAATGCGGTCGATATTCCCGAACGCGAGCAGCTCTTCCGGCTGAAAGCCCTCGAGCTGGTGAAGAAGTAATCCCGACTGCGGCGAAAGCCCCTTGCCATCCCATTCTGCACCGCCATCATGCGCGGCAGACTCTCCATCCGACCATGCCGCGATTCCTTTCCACCTCGTTTTTGACCCTCGCCGCGCCTTTTTTGGTGGCCGGTTGTGGTTTGATCCAAAAGATTCCGGTTCCGAAGATGCCGAAGATGAGTCTTCCCAGCATGAACACGGTGGCCAAATACATCCCCGGCATGCCTGAGCGGGACAAGGTGGATGTGGAGGATCCCACCGTTCCCTTCAATTCACGCGGCACGATCGGGTTCGGCCATACCATCCGGCTGGAAGTTTACGAAGGTGCACGCAGCCCGGAACGCATCTTTCGCGGCATCGCCATGGTCAATACCGAAGGGCTTCTGCCGATGGGCGAAGTGGGCACCGCCCGGGTCGGCGGTCTGCGTCTGCCGCAGGTGGCGGAAGCCATCACCACCGTGTTTCGTCTGGCGGGCCGGAACACCCGGCCCATCACGGTTCAGATCATTTCCGTGGAAGACACGCCGGTCATCTCCATCAACGGGGATGTGCGTGAAGCCGAATTCATCCCGGCGTTCGAAGACATGACCGTGCAGCAGGCCGTCACCGTCACCGGCGGGCGCAAGCCCGGCTCCTCCTCGCGTGGCGTCTATATCTCCCGCGAGGGCCAGCGCCAGTTCTTCACCTCCCTCGAAGCCGCGAATGACAGGTGGTCTCCACGGGCCGGTGACATCATCACTCTTTCTCCCGACATCTGATTTCCCAGCCATGCTCGAATACACCGGAACCGGTCCCGCTGCTGGACAGAGCCCCCTCAGTTCGCTGTTTCAAACCGCCGCCATCCTCCGCATCGGCACCGGAGTGGTGCTCATGCTGCGCTATGGCATCAACGCCGTGGTCAATGCCTATCAGTTCTTCTGGAACGAACAGCCCTGGGCCTGGGTGCCCGCCTTTCATGAGGCCGGCATGCCCTACGCGCACCTCCTCGCCCCCTTCGTCGCCATCCTGATTGTCGGCGTGGCCGTCAGTTGGATCATCGGCTTTTTGACGCGTTTGTTCGCCTTCCTGTTTCTCCCCGTGGTCATCACCACGCTTGTGGTGCTGCACAACGCCGGCTCACTCCGGGTGGAGGCCGCCTGGCTCTACCTCATCATCACCGTCACATTGCTGCTCTTCGGCTCCGGCTCCGTTTCGGTCGATCAACTTTTCCGGCTCGGCCAGGGCGGACGGAAGAAACAGCGCTTCTGATGGCCCGCATCGTCCGCAGTTCCGGTACGACGCCTGCCACGAATGCGGTCGAACGCGTCCTCGCCATTGATCCCGCGCTGCGCAAAACCGGCTGGGCCGTCGTCGAAAATGCAGGCGGGCAGTTGCGGGCGCTTGAGTGGGGAGTCATCCACAACAAACCCGCGCTGCTCCCTTCCGGCTGTCTCGTCGCCATCCGCGAGGCTTTGAATGACGTGATCAAACGGCATGCGCCCACGGTGTGCGCCATCGAATCGACGATCTTTGTGCAGAGCTACAAAACCGCCATCGTGCTCGGCACCGCCCGTGGTGCATGTTTGATCGCCGCCGCCGAGCATGGCCTGCCCATCTACGAATATGCTCCACGCGAGATCAAACAGGCCGCCGTCGGCCGTGGCGCCGCGCAAAAAGAGCAGGTCGCCTTCATGATCCGCGCCCAGCTTCGCCTGCGTGAAACACCGGAGGCTGATGCCGCTGACGCGCTCGCCGCCGCCATCACGCATTCCCAAAGCAGCGCCGCCGCACGCGCGACGGAACGCGAAGCACGGCCGGTGTGATCCTGCTCAGGCCCGCTTCTTCTTTTTCGCCAGCGGGGTGCTGTGGCCGTTGGTGCCGTTGAGCTTCAGTTTCCCGCTCTTGGCATCGCGCTCCACCTTCTCCAGTTTGCGCAGCAGCTTTGGCCACTGCTTTTCCTCGACGATGAATCCCACACAGCGCTCCGTGCCGCAGCGGCAGGGATGCTCGTCCCAGGTGTCCACATCAAAGCCGTAGTTGTAGGTCAGCTCTTCCCCCGCCTTGATCTCGCGCAGGGAGTAAATCCAGATGCGTCCGCGGATGATGTAGGCCTCGCAGTTCGGAGCACACGAATGGTTGATGTAGCGCGCCGGGTTCCGCCCCTTCGCGCCATCGATGTCATAACGCTGATTCAGCGTGAACACGTAAACCGCGGCGCAGCCGGTCTTTTTGGACTTGTCGATCAAGGCATCCCCGCGTCGTGTGGACTCGGCCTTGGTGATCTTTTCCCCCACATATTCGATGATGGGCACATCATTGGGAATGTCACAGCGGGCGAAGATGCCGCGGTTGTGGATGGAGGAGGAGCGTACGGTCCAGTAGCGTTTTGTGGGGGCTTTGGGCATGAGGGCGGTCTGACGGCAAAAATGGGAGCGCATGAAGTGTGCCGGGTGCCACCAATGTCAAGGAACGAGGGGGAATGTTTCTCCCGGTCTCCTCTGAAGTGAGAGCCCCACTTTCCGGTTGCCGCTTCGCCCCCCGGTGCCTTATTGCGCGCCCTTCAACCGCCCCGACCTCTCATGCTCGAATTCTTCCGCCGCCATCGTGGCGCCTTTCTCATCACCCTGACCGTCATCATCATCGTCTCCTTCTCCGTCTGGGGCGGCTGGCGCACCGACAGCGGCTACGAGAAGAAGGCGCAGATTACGGATGTGGCCGTCACCGTCTTTGGCAAGGACTACACCATCGGTGATGTCCAGCGCGCGCAGCGCTCCCTGCAATTCGCCCAGTATTACATGCAGTCCTATGAACTGCCCTCGATGCTCATGATGCTCTCCTCTGACGGCGGCTTCGGCGGCGGCGGGCTCAACACCCTCACCAACCTCTTTGTGGCGCGTCATCTCATGGAGGAGCTCGGCATCCGCCCCAGTGACGACGAAGCCCGTGCCGCGCTGGAAAAACTGCCCGCCCTGCAAAACAACGGCAAGTTCGACGTGGCCCGCGGCCAGATGCTGGAGGAAAACGCGAACTCCATGGGCTTCGAGTCCGACGACCTGCTCGGCATCATGAAGGACACCATCGGCCTGCAGAAGCTTCAGGACATCGTGGCCAAAAACTACGTCGCCTCGCCGCTTGCGGCTGAAAAGCAGTACGCCAGCAGCTACCAGACCTTCAAGGGCTCCAAGATCACCTTCGAGACCGAGGCCTTTAAAAAAGCCGCCACCGTCACCGACGACGAAATCAAAAAGTACTACGAGGAGAACAAGGACAACTACAAGACCGTCGAAAAGCGCGCCGTGAGCTACGTCCTGTTTGAGAATCCGAAGGACCTCGAGAAGAAGCCGCTCGAAGAGCGCCAGAAAGCGACGAACGCCCAGGTCGAACGCGTGAACGCCTTCAACAAACTGACTGCCAGCGGCGTCAAGTTCGCCGAAGCCGCCAAGCAGACGAAGGAAAAAGTCGAAGCCGTTCCGGCCTTTGCCCTCGGCGAGCCCCCCGCCGCACTCAAAACTGAAAACAACCTGCTCGACCTCATCTTCGCCCGCGCCAAGGATTCAAAGACGCAGCCGGAAGCGGTCGAAGGCACGAACGGCTGGTACGTTTTCGACGTCACCCAGATCGAAGAACCCAAGCAGCAGACGCTCGCGGAAGTGACGGCCAAGATCAAGGACGTGCTCGTCGGTCAGAAGGCTGATGAAGCCCGCAGCAAGGCCGTGAACGAAGCCCGCCTCTTTCTCAGCGACGGCTTGAAAGCCGGCAAGAAGATCGACGCCCTCGTGAAGGAAAAGAAGCTCACCCTCGAAGCGCTGCCAGACATCGACACCTCCAACCCGCCCCAGGATGTGCCCAACGCCTTCATCATCGCCCAGGAAGCCGCCAAAACCGCCGTCGGCACCATCTCCCATGCCGTGGACTTCGACAAAGGCACGCTGCTCATCTACGTCAGCGCCAAGGAGCTGCGCAAACGCCCCGATGCCGCCGTAGTGCGTCAGAACCAGGTCGAGTCCCTCTCCCGCCAGGAGCGCATGAGCCTGTTCCACTCCTGGTTCGCCAAGCAGCACGACGCCGCGCGCATCGTCAGCAAGCTCGGCGTCTCCTGAGCCCCCCTCGCCTTTCTTCGACACGCATGAGCAGCACGCCGGCCAACGTCGAAGACCTGTACGATGACGCCAGCGGCCATGTCGCTCTCGGCGAACTGCCGGAGGCCATCGCGCTCTACCGCCGTTGCGTCGCCTTGCAACCCGACCACTTCGAGAGCTGGCATGCCCTCGGCATGGCCCTGCTGCGCAACGGCGAGATCAAAGAGGCCATCGGTGCCGGCATGATGGCCACGACCCTCCAGCCCAATGATCTCCTCGCCTGGACCGCGCTGTCGCAGATGTACGTCGCCAACAAGCAGATCGCCGAAGCCGAGGATGCCAAAGGCAAGGCGCGCATCCTCTCGCTCGGCGGCAAGGTGGTGAAGTAGCCTGCGCGTCATGAGGTTTGGTGAGTTGCCAACTCCTGATCCTTGTCTTCATCCTTGTCCTGATCTCCTTCGCGAAAGGTCAAAGATGAGGACAAAGAACAAGACAAGGATGAGGAGAATTCACCACAGGTGATGACGCGAGGTATGGCAGTTCGCAAAACACATTTCCGTTTAGCGGGCTGTCTCTGGCGAGAAAGTCATGGGCTCCGACGGCGGCTGGCTGGGGACAGCCAGCCCTACCTGCGCTGGGCTGGCGCATGCCCGGCGCGAGGTAGGGAGGCTTGTCCTCAAGCCTCCGCCGAATGTCGCCACG
>DAORHS010000346.1:0-5440 GCA_035438165.1 Prosthecobacter sp. | reverse complement strand
AGGTCTCCTGCACGACATCGTTGGATTCGTCATCACTCAGACCGGTCTTGCGGGCCACGTGGAAAACGAAGCCTGAGTAGGTTCGGTAGAACTCGTCCCAACTGGCCCAGTCGTCCCAATTGTCGAGCTTCTCAATCAGGGTTTTCCGGGTCGGGGGCGATCCGGAGGTTTCCTTGAGGAGCTCTTCAGTTTCAGCGACTTTGGGCGGGTCGGACATGCGGGGCGGCAATAGTAACGGCGGCAGCGACGGAGGCAATGAGGTTTTAGCTTCCTTTCGATAGATAACGGCTCAGGCACACGTATTGCAAGGCCCCCAAAAAAACCAACCCCGGCGAAACCACCCCGATGCCGGTATGCCTTCCTATGCCAAAACCTCGCCTTTTCCAGCCCGCCGTCGCGTTTCTCACGCTGCTGGCTCTGGGAATGAGCGCCTGCACCACGGGGTTTTACAAGAACTGGGCTGATAAGGAGGTCTTTGGCCTGCTGCGCAAGAAGTCCAGCAAGGTGCCGAATTCCGGCCAGGCCTTTCTCGACATCACCCCGCCTCAGCCGGTCAGGATGGAGGAGCTTCGGAAGAACCTGGAGACGGTCGAGTTTCTCGGAGAACGCGCTTATCTGGAAAAGGACGCCCGCGTCATCGGGCTCGGTGAGGCGCTGAACTTCGCGGTGCACCGGAACCGGAGCTACCTGCTGCAAAAGGAGGTGGTTTATCTTGCGGCGCTCAACCTCACGCTGACACGCCAGCAGTTCGGCCCGATCATGTCGGGCGGTGGCTCGAACACGCTCGCGAGCACGAAAGTTCAGACGGGCGTGAATAATCTCGTGCGGACCTCTGCGCTGACTTCCACCGGAAACCTGGGCTTGTCGGCCCTCACGCGCACAGGAACGCTTCTGGCGACGAATCTCACGACGAACTTTGTGCGCTTTTTCACGGGAGGCGCGGACTCCGGCATCACGCAGCTCGGGTTCTCGGTGACGCAGCCGCTGTTGAGCGGGGCCGGCTACCTTTCGGCCTCGGAGTCGCTGACTCAAAGCGAGCGCAGCGTGCTGTATGCGATCCGGTCCTTTGCGCAGTATCGCAAAACCTTCGCGGTGGATGTGGCGACGCAGTATTTCCGGACGATCCAGGCGCGTGAGTCGGCAAAGAACGCCTACCTCGGCTTCAAGGCCTTCAATTTCGTGGTGGACCGCGAAACGGCGATGCAGAAGGAGAACGCGAGCACCAAGTCCTCGCTGTATCGTCTCTCCCAGCAGCGCATCGTGTTCAACCGAAGCTGGTTGAACGCGATCCGCAATTACGAGCAGGCCTTGGACGATCTGAAGATCCAGATGGGCCTGCCTGTGACGGAACGCATCGTTCTGGACTACAAGGACATGCACGATCTCGAGGTCATCGATCCCACGGGATCGCTGGATGAGGCCCTGACGACCGCGCTCACGACCCGTCTGGACGTGTGGAATTCACGTGACGCGGTGGAGGACGCGAGCCGGAGGGTGCTGATCGCCAAACAGCAGACGCTTCCCACGGTGAACTCGCTGGTGTCCTACAATGTGCTCGACAACCCGGACCGGAATGACTTTGCGCTCGTTCCGCGCAACCGCGGCACCAGCATGGGCCTGAACACTGATTTGAACCTCAATCAGAAGCCGGAGCGCAACACGCTGCGATCCGCGATGATCGCCGAGCAGCGCGCCCGTCGTGAGCTCGAGCTGGCGGAGGAGAATGTGCGAAGCAATGTGCGAACCGGCTGGCGTGACCTGGAGCTGGCGCGCAAGCAGTATGAACTGGCCAAACGCGGCATGGAGATCAGCTCGGCGCGTCTGGAGCTTGAAGAGGCGTTCAACGCCGAGGGGCAGGGGACGGCCATCAACCTCGTGGACGCCCAGCGTGACATTAACACCACCCGTGACCTCATGGTCGCCACCAAGATCAACCACACCCTCGTCCGCCTGCAGCTCTGGCGGGACATGGGCATCCTCTTCATTGAGAAAGACGGCACGTGGGTGGACGTATTGAACAAGGAGAAAGCCAAAGGCGAATGAAGAAGGGAAAATCCATCAAGGGAATCATCACCATTGCAGGCGTCAGTGTTACGGCCCTGGCCGGATGGTGGCTCATGTCTGGTGGATCGACGCAGGCCGATCAGGTGCCCACATTCATCGTCCAACGCGGATCCTTGGAGATCAATGTGCTTCAAGGCGGGGAAATCCGCGCCCTGCAGAACGCCGAGGTCAAAAGCGAGATCGAGATCCCGACCAAGATCCTGAGCCTCATCCCCGAAGGCTATCTCATCACCGATGAGGACGTGAAGGAGGGCAAGGTGCTCATCGAGCTCGACAGCACGGATCTCAAGACGCGCATCCAGAGCCACGAGATCGAGTTCCAGACGACCGTGTCGAACTACATCGACGCGGATGAGAACCGCGAAATCCAGAAGAGTGAAAACCAGAGCTTTGTCCGGGACACGAAGCAGACGGCCATCTTTGCGCTGATGGACTTTGAGAAGTATCTCGGACGTGATGTCACCGCCTCCATCCTCGACACTGCCGGGCTGCCCAAGGACGTGGAAGCCTTCGAAAAGCACTCGGACGTGCTCGAGACCCAGGCAAACACACCGGTGTCGGCCGATGTGGCCAAGACCAAGGCATCCGCGAGTGAGAAGCCGCCTGGAAAGAAGGTGGCCGTGGTTAAAACGGAAAGTGAAATCATCGATTTTGCTCCTTTCCTCGATCAGAAGACCCAGAGCGACGGTGAAGCTCAGCAGAAACTTCGTCAACTTGAGGACGAGATGCTGCTGCACCGCTCCGAACTCGCCGTGGCGAAGCAGAAGGTTGAATCCTCATCCCGTCTGGCTGAGAAGAAGTTCATCACGTCGGCGCAGCTCGAGAATGATCAGGTGACGTTTGAGAAGGTGTCGCTGTCCGTGAAGACCGCGGAGACCGCGCTGGCCTTGTTCAAGAAGTACGAGTTCAACAAGCAGTGCTCCACGCTCATCGCTGCGTATCGCGAGGCGCTGAACAAGCTGCAGCGCACCATCCGCGCCAATCGTTCCCGGATGGCCCAGGCGGAGACGCGGTTCATGACCGCGAAGCGCCGCTACGAGATGGAACTGACCCAGCGCGAGGGGTTGGAGCACCAGTTGAAGGCCTGTGTCATCAAGGCCGCGCAGCCCGGCCTCGTGGCCTACGGGGATCTGAACGCCGGCTCCAACTACAACTACAACTATCCCATCGAGGAAGGCGCCACGGTGCGCCTGCGTCAGACGATGCTCACGATTCCTGACATGAGCCAGATGGGCGTGAAGGTCAACGTGCACGAATCACAGATCAAAAAGGTGCACATCGGCCAGCCGGTGAAGGTGCGCGTCGATGCAGAGCCTGGCAAGGAGCTCGACGGTCGCGTGGCGGAGCTGGCCATCCTGCCGGACTCCAGCAGCAGCCGTTACACGCCCAACTTGAAGGTCTATCCCTGCATCATTCACATCAATGGTTACCATCCGTGGATGAAGCCCGGCATGAATGCCAAGGTCGAGATCATCGTGGACCAGCTCGCCGACGTCATCTACGTGCCCGTGCAGTCCGTCGAGGTGGACCAGGACCATCATTTCTGTTACATCAACAACAGCGGCACCTTGGAGCGCCGTGCGATCAGCACTGGTCTGTTCAATGACGAATTCATCGAAGTGCGGGATGGATTGAAGGGCGGCGAGGCGGTGGCGCTGGCCTTGCCGAAGAAGTCCGAGGTGGATTCGAACAACGGCCGGCCGGGTCCTGCTGGCACGGCGCCGCCGGACGATGCGCCGAAGGCCAAGCCGGCCAAGGCCAAGGAGAAGAACGTCGCCTTGGCGCAACCGTGATGCCCCCCGTAGATCCCATCATCAAGCTGGTGGACATCCGGAAGAGCTACCAGATGGGTGACATCACCCAGCATGTGCTTCAGGGGGTCTCGCTCTCGATTTATCCGGGGGAATACGTCTGCATCATGGGCCCCTCCGGCTGCGGCAAGTCCACGCTGCTCAATGTGCTCGGCTGCCTCGACCAGCCGACTTCCGGCGACTACTTTCTTGGCGGACAAAACGTGGCGTACCTCAATGATGATGACCTTTCCGCCGCACGGAACAGAAACCTCGGCTTCATCTTTCAGAGCTACAATCTCATTCAGCAATTGAGTGTCATCGAGAACATCGCCGTGCCGATGTATTACGGCGGTGCCAAAGATTCCGACATGATCGAAACAGGTACGCGTCTCGCCACCCAGGTTGGACTTGAGCACCGGTTGTATCACAAGCCCAACGAACTCTCCGGTGGTCAGCAGCAGCGTGTCGCCATCGCCCGTGCGCTGTCAAACAACCCGCTCGTCATCCTGGCCGACGAAGCCACGGGCAACCTTGATTCCAAGTCCGGCAAGGAGATCCTTGATCTCTTCGACGAGCTCAACCAGCAGGGCAAGACACTCGTGTTCGTCACGCATGACGAGCGCATGGTGGAGCGCTGCACGCGCATCATTCGACTGCGCGACGGCCTCGTCGAAACAGATGAGGCAGGAGCCAAGGCGGAACGGCTGCATGGCAAGGTGATCGGCCAGCACTACGGCCTGGCGGCCTGAGAAGCGGCGGCATGCTGGAAATGAGCATTGGCTTTTCCGGCGGGGACGTCAATCATCCTGCTCATGGCCCAATACACCGTTCAGCCCGGCGACAATCCCTCCAAGATCGCGAAAGCCTTCGGCATGACCCTCGCCCAGTTTCAAAAACTAAACCCAGGACTGGTCGAGTGGGGCTCGGGCAACTGGAAGGTGCTCTTTCCAGGGCAGATCGTGAATGTGAACGGCGTGGTGACAGGGTTGCCGCCCGAAACGACCGCCGCTGCGCCGACGAGTTTCGCCGCGCCGCCGCCGTGGATGCAGATCGCCATCATGGAGGTCGGGGTGCAGGAGTGGTCAAACGGCGACAACCCGCGCATCCTCGAGTATTTGAGAAGCTGCGGCCTCAGCGGCCATCTGCTGCATGATGAAACCGCCTGGTGTGCGGCCTTCGTGAACTGGTGCGTGCTGCGTTCCGGTTACCGGCCGCAGGGCAGCGCCAAGGTTTCTGACTGGTGGGGCTGGGGCCGTCCCGTGGCGGCGACGTATGGCGCCATCTGCATTCTGCAGCCGCTCACGGTCGATCAGGCCAGCAGCGGCCACATCGGCTTCCTGCATGCGCAGGATGCGACGAATGTGTGGCTGCTGAGTGGCAACTCCAAGAATCAGGTGCGCATCTCGGCATATCCGAAGAGCAAGCTCATTCACAACGCGCCCTATCGCTGGGCGTTTTGACGAATCGCAGCCGGATGGTCAGGGCTCCTTCGGTTCACGCATCAGATTGAGGAGGCGTGTACGGTCTTCGGAAGGCAACGCCCTGGGTTTGACCGTCGATGGAGCGCCGGGCTTGGAAACGGG
>DAORHS010000345.1:0-5454 GCA_035438165.1 Prosthecobacter sp. | reverse complement strand
ATAGCAATTTCAGTTTAGTCGCAAGCCGTTAGTATGACAATTATCTTATATCTGGTTATACAATCCAACGTGGAGAATCATATTTGAGAAAGCAGCACTCACTTCTTCTCACCTAGCAGAAGCGAATACCCAGCAACACACCCTGCTGTGCAACGCCTGTCACGCCTCCCCATACCACGGCGGAAGGACTCAAAAGCTCAGCTTCATCCCTGCCACAATGCCACGCCCCGGGAGAGGCAGGCGCTCTTTGAGGAAGGAGGTGTGCTCGCGGGCGTCTTCGTTCGTGAGGTTCATGCCTTTGACGTAGAAATCGAGCGTCGTCGGTCCCCGCAACACCCGGTAGGTCAGGGACAGGTTCACGAGAAAGTAGCTCGGAGTGCCAAATTCATTCATGGCGAGGCGATGCTGTGGAGCGGCGTAGATGCCCTCCAGCCTCGCCCCGAAGCGTCCCTGCTCCAGAATCAAAGCACTGGACAGGTGGAAGGGCGGGATGCGCGGCAGCGAAAGACCCGTGCTGGCGTCACGGGCGCGGACAGCGTCGGCCTTGAATTCCCAGTGCAGGCTCGTGGCGGGCTTGTCGGCTTCGTCGGTCACGGGATGCAGCAGGTGCAGCGTGGTTTCCAGCTCGCCGCCGACGAACTCTGCGTCCACGGAGCCGTAGGCATAGGCGGGATTGAAATCCGGCGCCGGACCGACACCGCCGGTGGGGAAGAGGCCGATGAAACCGTCGTAGAGGCTGTAATAGCCGCCCAAGCTGCCGGTGACCCAGCCGGTACGCTTGCGCAGATTCAGGTCAAAGCTGATCGCGTGTTCGACGCCCAGTCCGAAATTGCCGACTTCAAACGTGCCGGTGGCGGCGTGGTCGCCATTTGAAAACAATTCCTGCGCCGTGGGAGCACGCTCGGAATAGGTGATGGTGAAGGCACTGGAATACTCCTCATTGGCATTGAACACCACACCGGCGGAACCGCTCACGTTGTCAAAACTGCGCCGGCGCGAGGAGCCGAAGACATCGTTGTCACGAGACCGGGTCTCGATGTGGTCATAGCGTCCGCCAAATTGAAAACTCAGCGGCCCCCGGGTGATGTCCTCGAAAAAGAACAGCGAGTTCGACTCCGTCACCGACGGCGGCAGGTACGCCTCCGCCCCCGCCACGAAAAAGTCGCTGCGCTCTGACTGGAAGCCGACCACGCCCTCCATCCCGGCGATCTTCTCGTGCTTGACCTCCACACGGGCGTCATAGCCCTCGCTTTTGAAGGCCGTGTTGTCCATGCCGCCCTCGTACTCGGTGTGCTCGTAGTCCGACCAGGCAAAGCGCCAGTCGATCTCCTTGATGAGCGGCAGCGGCTTGTAAAAGGCACCGCGCACGTCCAAACGCGTCTGGTAAAGGTCAACGAACACCGTCGGCTCTGCAGGCGAGCCGTAGATGTTGTGGAACTCCGTCCACGAAAAGCCCACGAAACCCTCGTCCCACACATAGCTCAATCCGGCGGAGAAGCCCTCGTTGCGCAGCCGCGAGTTCAAGGCGACCCCGCTTTGATCAAAAGCTGGCGGATTCCGCTCCTGCTCACCCACCGTGCGCGTGTTTCCAGGGATGTGGTAATCCTCCGACGCCCGCGTGAATGCCTCCACATGGAAGACCAGCCCTTTCCAGCCGCCTTCCAGCATCATGTTCGTTTGGTAGCCCTGATCCACGCTGGAAAACCGCCCTCCCATCGAGCCGCGAATTGTGCCGTCGAGCTTTTCATCCACGATGCGGCCGTCGATCGCGTTCACGATGCCCCCGATAGCCCCCGATCCGTAGAGCAACGTCGCCGGACCGCGAATCACCTCAACCGACTTCAAATTGGACGGGTCAAAACTCAGCGCGTGGTCAAAACTCGCCGCAGACACGTCCGTCGTGTTCAGGCCGTTTTGTAAAATGCGCACCCGGTCGCCCTCAAGGCCACGAATGATGGGTCGGCTCGCCGCCGGACCGAAAAACGAGCTGCTCACCCCCGGCATGCGCGCCAGCGTCTGCCCCAGTGAAGGTTCCAAAGCCAGATTCAACTGCTCCGCCGTCATGATCGACGCCGCCAGTGCCTGCTGGTGCAAAGGCCGGTCCAGCGGAGCAGAGATCACGATCTCATCCAGCGTGATCACCTCCTCCTCATGATGATGCGCCGGGTCATGACGCTGCTGCGCCAGCGAATTCGAGACAGGGCCGAAAGCCAGGGCGAGGAGGCAAAGGTGGAGGAAAGTCTTCATGGCTGCGTGACTCGCCCTTTAAGTGCAATTTAATTGCAATTGCAAGTGATTTGTATTTACACCGCCTGGATCACGTCCCGCAGAACGTCTGATAACCGGTTGAGTCGCCCGCAGGCTCGCTGAACTCCGGCAAATCGTGCGTGTGATCAAAAGGCACGGCCAGCACCGTCAGCAGGCGCTGCATGGGATTCAGATCGCCTTGCTCCGAGGCGGCGCTCAGCGCTTCCTCGACCTTGTGATTGCGCGGGATGAAGGCGGGATTGTGGCGGCGCATCAAGTTAGTCACTTCATCGGCTGATTGAGGCTGTCGTTTGAGACGCTCGGTCCATCGCAGATGCCATTCCATCGGCGCGAGGCGGCCATTTGCCAGATCGCGGAAGGTGTTGGTGAAGTCGGCATTCGTGTCGCGCATCCATTCGAGCAGGGACTGGATCAATGCCGTGTCATCGGCTTCTTCCGTGAAGAGCCCGAGCTTTGCCCGCATGCCGGCGAGCCAGTGATGTTTGAAACGACCCTCAAATTTCGAAATCAGACCGTTGGCGATCTCGATGGCCTGTTTTTCGTCGTCGTGAAACAAGGACAGCATCGCCTCGGCGAGCCGTGCGAGGTTCCACTGCGCGATGTGCGGCTGATTGCCATAAGCGTAACGCCCGTTGCGGTCGATCGAGCTGAACACCGTGGTCGGATCATACGCATCCATGAAGGCGCAGGGACCATAGTCGATCGTCTCGCCGCTGAGCGCCATGTTGTCGGTGTTCATCACGCCGTGGATGAAGCCGACGTGCATCCACTTCGCGATCAACGCGGCCTGACGTTCCATCACGGCTTCAAACAACGCTGCGTAATCGTCTTCGATCTCCGGATAATGCCGCTGCTTCGTGTGATCCGCGAGTGACCTCAGCGCCTCCTTCTCTCCGCGTGCCGCCGCATACTCGAAGGTGCCCACGCGGATGTGACTGGCCGCTACACGTGTCAGCACCGCGCCCGGCAGCCCACCGTCCTGTCGCCAGACTTTTTCGCCCGAGCTGACCACCGCCAGGCTTCGTGTCGTCGGAATGCACAGCGCGTGCATCGCCTCGCTGATGATGTATTCGCGCAGCATCGGTCCCAATGCAGCGCGACCGTCGCCACGACGCGAAAACGGCGTCGGGCCCGATCCTTTGAGCTGAATGTCAAAACGTTCGCCGTTGGGAGTTATCTGCTCGCCCAGCAGGATCGCACGCCCGTCACCCAACATCGTGAAATGCGCGTATTGATGTCCCGCATAGGCCTGCGCCAGCGGTTCCGCGCCCGACGGCAGTTCGTTTCCCGCAAACATGGCCGCATTGTCCAAGGCGCCGACATTCAATCCCAAAGCCTCAGCCAGCGGGCGATTCAGCACCACCATCTGCGGCTCAGGTACCGGCGTCGGATCAATTCGCACATGAAAAGCCTGCGGCAGCCGTGCATACGAGTGTTCGAAACGCCAGCCGGCTGGCGAAGAAGTGGTGTCAGGTGAATCGGGCATGGAATGAGATCACTTACCCGACAGATGCGCCGCCGCCATCCTCGCAGTTGCCAATTTCACCATTCAAAGTCAGCCGCCGCTTGGCCAGACAGCCATTCGATGCAAAATGCCGCCGAATGGCCACGAAACGCCCAAAAAACGCCACGCGCACCGAGCTTGAGTTGAAATCTCTCAACCCGAAGGAGGCCCCTGCCGACCTGCGGCAAATCCAGGTTGTCCTCGGCAAAATGCAGATCGCCATCGCCGACTACCTGAAATCCGGCGCGCCGCTCAAGATCACGCTCAACCCCGTCGAAATCCTCAGCGCCATCGAGGCCGCCATCCGCGAGGCCGAAGGCCACCCCAGTCCCTGGCCCGATGGAGCTGACGCCCGCACCTTCTTCATCCACGGCCTCTACGACGACCTCATCCAGC
Organism: Prosthecobacter sp.; assembly: GCA_035438165.1. Taxonomy (GTDB): domain Bacteria; phylum Verrucomicrobiota; class Verrucomicrobiia; order Verrucomicrobiales; family Verrucomicrobiaceae; genus Prosthecobacter. The sequence goes on along the minus strand of DAORHS010000345.1, from coordinate 1,286 downwards.
AGCCCAGCAACATCTTCGAAACCAAGCGCTTCCCCGATGGGACCGAGCGCTATCTCCCGATCAATCGAGCCACCTGGAAAGCCTGTTTGGAAAAGCTGCGCAGCCAGATCGTCGAGGCCGGATTGAAGATCGCCAAGAAGAGCAAACCCAAGGGAGAGTGAGCCGGAGGCCTTGCCTCTGCTCGAAGGCACATTTCGCAATCAAGTTGCAACAAGTTCGCTTGGCGGCTATTCGTACGCCCAAATCAGCCACCGCCATGAAAACCATTCTCGCCGCTTTTGCGCTGTCTCTCTCCCTCGGTCAGGCCGCGCCGCTCAAAGTCGCCTCGCTGCATCCCATCGTGGCCGATCTCGCGAAACAGGTCGGTGGCGACAAGGTCGAAGTCATCGAAATCCTCAAGCCCGGCGGTGACATCCATCACTTTGAGCCAGCGCCCAAGGACATCGCCGCCATGCGTGGTGCCAAACTGCTGCTCGCCTCCGGCAAGGGACTTGAAACCTACCTCGACAAGCTGCGCGACAGCCTCGGCGCGGGTGTGAAGCTCGTCGAAGTCGGCGAAAAAGTCCCCTCCATCCCCTATGTCTGCAATCACGACCACGGCGATGGCGATCATGATCATCACCATGGCGAGTTCGACCCGCACTGGTGGCACAGCGCGGAAAACATGAAGCGCGCCGCCCGCATCGTGGCCGACGAGTTCAGCGCCGCCGATCCGGCCAACGCCGCCGCCTACGAAGCCGGTGCCAAGGCCGCCTCGAAGCGTTTCGACGAGCTGAAAAGATGGGCGCAGAAGGAAGTCGCGAAGATCTCCCGCAAAGACCGCAAGCTCGTCACCGCGCATTCCGCCTTCGGCTACTTCTGCAAAGAGTACGGCTTTGAGCCCATCTCTCTCCTCGGCGTCGGCCGCAACGACGATGCCGACTCGAAGCATGTCGCTGAAACCATCGCGGAAATCCGCGAGCATGGCATCAAGGCCGTCTTTCCCGAGGATCAGGCGAATCCCAAAGTGCTCGCCGAGATCGCCCGCAGCACGGGCGTGAAGATCGGCGACTCACTCGTCGCCGACGGCACCGCGAAGCACGCGCACACCTTTGAAACGATGCTGGCGCACAACGTCCGCGCCCTCGTCGCCGCCTTGGCCCCTGCTCCCGCAAACTGAACCATGCGTGGCTTCCCGCCCATTCAGATTTTCCTGCTCGTCCTCGCGTTCATCGTGCTGGCGATTCCGCTGAGCCACCTCACCGGCAACGCGCAGGAAAAATCCGCCCCGCAGGCTGTGGCGAAGG
>DAORHS010000344.1:0-5481 GCA_035438165.1 Prosthecobacter sp. | reverse complement strand
GAATGCGCTCGACAGGAATGCCCGTGGCAGCCGCGACCTTCTCGCGATGCGCCGGATTGCGGAAGTCATGGCCGCCGAGCAGGTTCGTCGTGTTTGAGAACAGGCGGGAGCCCATCGCATTGCACTGTCCCGTGATGGAATTGGCTCCGGTGCCCGGCTTGCCGATGTTTCCGGTCATCAGGGCGAGATTGATGATGGCCTGTGCCGTGCGCGTGGCCTGATGGCTTTGATTCACGCCCATCGTCCACCAGAAGGAGACACGCGGTGTGCCCTTGATGATCGTTTGGGCAAAGTGACCGAGGCGTTCTGTGCTGATGCCGGTTTCCTCGGCCACACGCTCCGGCGTGAAGTCTGCGGCAAACACGGCGAACTCATCAAACCCGTTCGTGTGATCGGCGATGAAGGCGTTGTCGAGTCCACCATCACGGATGATGAGATGCGCGATGCCGTAGAGCAGCGTGAGATCGCTCTTGGGCTTGATGGCGTAATGCTGCGTGGCGGCCATCGCGGTCTCCGTCGTGCGCGGATCGATGACGATGATCTCCGGGTTGCGCTGATTGCGCAGCACGCGCTGCCACATGATCGGATGCGCGATGCACGGATTCGCACCGACGAAGACGAGCACGTCGCTCTCCTCAAAGTCCGCGTAGGTGAAGGGCGGCGCATCAAAGCCGAAACTCTCCTTGTAAGCGGTGACGGCGGTGGCCATGCACTGGCGCGTGTTGCCATCGCCATGGAGAATGCCCATGCCAAATTTCGCCAGGGCGCCGAGGAAGGCCATCTCCTCGAACATGATCTGGCCGGTGCTGAGGAACGCGGCGGCCTCGGGACCATGCTTGTCGAGGATCTCGCGCATCTTTTCGCAGAAGTATTTGAGCGCAGTGTCCCAATCGACCGGCTCACCATGCAACAACGGCATCGTGGCACGATCCGGCGCGTCGAGCACCGTGAGAGCCTCCCACCCCTTCGGACAGGCGGTGCCGAGATTGACGGGATAGTCGGGATCAGGAGTGAGATTGATCGCCTCGCCGCCTTTGAGATGAATCTTCAACCCGCAGCCCGTGGAGCAGAACCCGCAGATGGCCTTCGTCGTCGCGTCCGGCACCAGGCGCGAGGGAACCTGCCCGAGCCCAAACTTCGCCGGTTCGCGGACGAGATCGGCGGTGAGCGGTCCGTTCCACTCGCGAAAGGTCATGGCGGGAGGCGTGATCATGATCAGTTTCCTGGCATTTTGGAGCCTGCGGCGGCGGTGAAGAAGTAGTGACGTTCAATAATCTGACTGATGAACATCAGCACCAGCGAGACGGTGAGCATCCACGGCATCGAAGCTCCGGCGCCAATCATGACTGGAACCAGCAAGCCGGTGGAGATGAGGAGATGGCTGCACAGTTCGATGTGATGCCGCCGATGCCTTTGCAGAATGAGCGCTGACCGGTGCCATGGACAGTCTTCGTCCTCCAAGGCTCTGCGATAGCCTGACAGTTCCGAGAGCGAGAGGCTCCAGCGGAACAGCAGGGTGAAAGCCATGGCCCAGGTGGCAACAGAGAGGCCGCTCCAACTCCAAACAGCGGCACAAACCCCGGCTCCAAGCACCAGCATGGCGCCAAAGAACTTGGCGGCGGTCATTCGCAATGACCAATAGGGCCTGCGTGTGTCCACATAGACCATCACCGAGCAGAACACCGCCGCGATGGCGGCGATGGCGGTGCCTGTGACGGCGAGGCGCATCCAATCCAAGTTTCCAAGCCACCACGTTGCCGCAATGGCCGCGCCACCACCAGGAAGCGCCCCAAAGGCGATGATCTCACGTGACAGCCATGATTTGCGCCAGCCGAGAAACGCACGCCATGCCTTCAGGGGCTGACCGAGGTGCAGCACACTGAGCGCGATGCCCGCCATGCCGAAAACCAGTGCCGTGACGCTGGTGACGGCGGCCTCGTTCAAGCTCAGCAGGTTCAGCCACATCGCCACCGCACAGCCGATGAACGTTCCGGCGCTCATCTGCGTGAGCACCAGCATCCAGGCCAACGGAGGATGCCCGTGATCAAGGTCGAGACGGCCTGCGTCCGCCGGCTTCGCCGCAGCCGGCAGTGCTTTCGATGAGACATAGCTCGTCGTGGGCCGTGTATAGCTCGAATCGTAAGCTCCAGCGATGATCTGACCGCGATCCGGCACGTCGGTGAGTTTGACGACCTTGATCTTGATCGCCTCATTCGGGCAGGCCTGAACACAGGCGGGCGCTTCACCTTCGGCAAGACGGCCCTGGCACATGTCGCACTTGCGCACGATGCCGCGCTTCAGATTGAACTTCGGCACGTCATACGGACACTTCAGGATGCAGTAGCTGCAGCCGATGCATTGGTCGTCGAGATGACGCACGATGCCGGTCGTGGCATCCTTGTCGTAGGCCAGCACCGGGCACCCGTTCGCGCAGGCGGGATCTTCGCAGTGATGACAGGCGGTGGTGACGGTTTGCAGATAGGGCTCCTTCCGCGTGCCGACGAGCAGGCCCATGTCCCGCCAGGATTCGTCCTCATCGAGACCGTTGAGTGAATGACAGGACGCCACGCAGGCCTTGCAGCCGGTGCAAGCGTCGAGATTCACCTCGAACGCATACTGCTCGCCTGGATTCGGCTTCGAGAGCGGGATGAGATGCGTGAAGCGCTCGCGGACGGACTTGGAATCGTATTCGTCGGAGAACAATGCCACGGGCGTGCGCAGCGTCTGCTGCTCCCGCAGCGTCGCTTCGAGAAGGCCAACGGGGGAGCCGCCAGATGAGGTCGTGCGCTCCATGTCCCGGATCATGACTCAGATGCTGAAGACCTCCTGAAGCTGGCCCACCGTGTGACGGTTGCAGAACGCGTGGAAGGATTCCCCGCCTTCACGTTTGTCGAGGTAGCCCTTGAGCATCGCCTCGAGCGTGGTGCCGAGACTTTCAAAGGCGACACCGTTGAAGATCTGGCGGCCTATCTTGCGATTCTCGCCAAACCCGCCGCCGACGGTGATGTGGTAGCCTTCGCCGCTTTCGGATTTCACCTTGGTGCCGAGCAGGCCGATGTCCCCCATGAAGTGCTGGGCGCAGGAGTGAGCGCAGCCGGTGAAGTGGATGTTCACGGGCTTGTCGAGCTTCACCCGCTTGTCGAGGTACTCCATCATCGCGATGGCGTGGCCCTTCGTGTCGCTGGCGGCGAACTTGCAGTACTTGTTGCCGGTGCAGGCGACGAAGCCGTTCTTGAGGTTCGACTGCTCGCAGGGGAAACCGAGTTTCTTGAGAGACTTCGCCACGGTGGCGGCGTAGGCGGCCTTGACGTTTGGGATGATGAAATTCTGCCAGACGGTGAGCCGCACCTCGCCGGTGCCGTAGCTGTCCGCAAGATCGGCGATGCGATCAAGCTGCTTCGCGGTGAGCTGCCCCACGGGAACGCTGGCACCCACATAGACAAGTCCTTCCTGTTTTTGCGGAAAGGTTCCGACATGCGAATGCCCCTGCTGGGAGAAATCGCGCTTCGCCTGAACCGGTGAATCCGGAGCGAGACGGGTGAGCTTGAACTTGAGGAACTTCTCCGTTTCCACAAGCACGCCGTCGAGCCCTTTGTCTTCGACGACGTATTTGAAGCGGGCCTTTTTGCGGTTCGTGCGGTCACCGAACTGGATGAAGACGCGCAGCAAGGCGACCATGACGTCATTGAGCTGCTCCGGCTTCACGATCACGCCCCAGTCACTGGCAAAAGTTTGATGTCCGGTGACACCACCGAGGGCGATGCGAAAATAGACACCGGGCTCGATGCCCTCGCTGTTCTCTCCGATCTTCACGGCGCTGGCGCCGATGTCGTTGGTGTCCTCCACGGCGGAGATCAATCCACCGCCGTCGTAGGCGATGTTGAACTTGCGCGGAAGGTCGTAGAACTCCTTCGTGCCGATGATCAGCGTCGCAAGCTCATGCACCAGGGGGCGCACGTCGATGAGCTCATGCGGGTCGTAACCCGCGCAGGGGTTCATCGTGATGTTGCGGATGTTGTCCGCTCCGGATCCCTTGGAGTGAAGGCCGCAGCCTTGAATGCGGCGCAGCACCTCGGGGCAGTTCTTCGGTTCGATGAGGCGAATTTGAAAATTGTTCCGCGTGGTGATCTGGATGTAGCCGGTGGTGAGTTCACGGGCGATGGCGGCGATCTCACGAAGCTGGCAGCTCTTCACGATGCCGCCCGGGATGCGCAGGCGGCACATGTAGCCGTCTTTGACCGGATTCAGCCAGAAGAGGCCGTTCCATTTGAAACGGAACACGGACTCCGGCTCGGGCTTGGAGTTCCAGCGTGCGTCCATGACGAGCTGCTCAATGGCGTCGAACGGATGCAGTTCGCGTTTGATGCGTTCTTCCTTGGTGAGATCATCGAGCGACGGTCCCGCGGGCGCGGCGGAGGGCGCCGGAGCGAGATCGCCGAAGCTGACGCCGCCTGCGGCGATACCGGCGAAAAAGCCTTCGAGAGAACGTTGCTGCTCGGTGGGGAAGCCGGCGCCGGATGGCGGAGCCATCACTGGACTTGATTTGGGAGGTTCGGAGGCAATACTCATGGGATGAATGATCTCGAACTGGTTTTCCAGGTGCGTCCGGCTGAAGAAGGTGGTTTCACCGCCAACTGCCGCCTGCCTGAGGGGTTGATCGCGACCCAGGGAGACTCTTGGGAAGAGCTCGAATCGATGGTGAAGGATGCGGTGAACTGCCACTTTGCCGATGCGGCGCTCAAGCCCGGGCGAATCAGGCTGCATCTTGAAGAAGACCGCATCTTGGAGGCGGCATGAAGCTCCCGCGTGATCTCACGGGCGACGATCTGTTGAGAGGTCTGCGTCGCATCGGTTACGCATTGGATCGGCAGGCGGGGAGTCACATGATCATGCGCTGCGACTCCCCTCGTGCGCATTCCGTGACGGTGCCGAATCACAAGCCCATCAAGATCGGCACACTCTCCTCGATCCTCCACGAGATCGCATTGCAGCGGAGCATGAGTGTCGATGCTCTGCTCGATGCGATGAAGCTCTGAGGCGTTAATAGACATCGCGGGCATAGCGTTTCTCCTTTTTCATTTGGGCGACGTAGGCGGCGGCTTCATCAGCGGATTTGCCTCCGGCGGTCTGGATGATCTTGTGAAGCGCGTCATCGACATCTTTGGCCATGCGTTTGGCATCGCCGCAGACGTAGAAGTGCGCGCCCTCTTCGAGCCACTGCCAGAACTCGCTGGCGGCCTGGAGCATCCGGGTTTGGACGTAAATCTTCTCTTCCTGATCGCGGCTGAAGGCGGTGTCGAGGCGCGTGAGAAATCCTGTCTGCACCCACTCGATGATTTGATCGTGATAGAGGAAGTCAGTGGCGCGTTTCTGGTCGCCAAAGAAGAGCCAGTTCTTGCCGGGAGCCTTGGTGGCTTCGCGTTCTTCCAGGAAGGCGCGGAACGGGGCGATGCCCGTGCCCGGTCCGACCATGATGACAGG
>DAORHS010000343.1:0-5483 GCA_035438165.1 Prosthecobacter sp. | reverse complement strand
GAGAGGCGCTTGCCAAGCGCCGGGAAGACGGCGGTTGGCAACCGCCGCTCCTTGGGGCGCTATTGAGTGAGTTCCAACGCCATCTCATCGCTGGCCGGAGCCGCGGATCGCGGCATGCGCCTCGCCTTGGCTCCGTTGAAACTGGACATGTGGGCATGCTTGTAGCCGGCGGGATCCAGCGTGCGCCAGAGCTTGTCACGGCTCTCGCTGGAACACCCCGCCAGAAGGGACAGGGCCAGCAGCGAGGCCAGTGGAAGCAGGCGGTGCTTGATGGTTGGGACGCAGGTCATGGGTTTCTCAGGGCTTCGCGGTTGGAATTACTTTTGTCCGTAATACGCGCCCGGGCCGTGCTTGCGCAAATGATGCTTTTCCAGGATGTGCTCCGGGATGGATGGCAGCGCGGGATTCAGCGTGGCGGTCCCGAGCGCCATGTGGGCGCACATTTCGAGGGCGATGCTGTTCTTGAGCGAGTCCATGGCGTTTCTGCCAAAGGTGAAGGGGGCATGATGCAGCTGCAGCACGGCGGGCATCTCGAGCGGGCTGAGGTTCAGTTCACGCAGGCGCTCGACGATGGCCACGCCGGTGAAATGCTCGTAGTCCTGCGCGACCTCTTCAGGCGTGAGCGCACGCACGACGGGCACGGTGCCGTGAAAGTGATCGGCATGCGTGGTGCCAAAGCAGGGGATCTCGCGGCCGGCCTGCGAGAAGATGGTGGCATGCAGGCTGTGCGTGTGCGTGATGCCGCCGATCTCGGGAAATTCGCGGTAGAGCACGAGGTGCGTCTTGGTGTCGGACGAGGGGCGCAGCCTGCCTTCAACGACCTGCCCCTCAAGATCGAGGACCACGATGTCTTCCGGCTTGAGGGCGGCATAATCGACACCGCTCGGCTTGATGGCCCAGAGTCCGGAAGCACGGTCGATGCCGCTGACGTTGCCCCAGGTCAGGCGCACGAGGCCGCTGGGTTCGAGGGCGCGGTTGGCTTCACAAACTTGCTCACGGAGTTCATCGAGGGTCATCCGCGGCATCAAAGCCGGAACCTCCGACAATTCCAGCAACATAAACAGGCATGGCCGGCGTTAATACGTTGATCCTTGAAGGTTGACGTGGGGAACGCCCCCGTTGACCTGTACCGCTTATCACACATGCCTGCCACCGTAGCCCCCCCAGCCGTTCCTGATCAGGAAGCCATCGTCAAAGCCTCCTCCTGGGTGGCTCCGCTCCGAACCGAAATCGCCCGCGTGCTCCTTGGCCAGACAGCTTTGGTGGACCGCCTGCTGGTGGCCCTGCTCACCAACGGCCACGTGCTGCTCGAAGGGGTGCCGGGCATCGCCAAGACGCTGGCCGTGCGCACGCTGGCGGGCACGCTGCATGCCAAGTTCCAGCGCATCCAGTTCACGCCCGACCTGCTGCCGGCGGATGTCATCGGCACCATGGTGTACCATCCGAAGGACGGCACGTTCACCCCGCGCCTCGGCCCGGTCTTTGCCAATCTGGTGCTGGCGGACGAAATCAACCGTGCTCCGGCCAAGGTGCAGAGCGCCCTGCTCGAAGCGATGCAGGAACGGCAGGTCACCATTGGCGAGAACACCCACAAGCTGCCTGATCCCTTCATGGTGCTGGCCACGCAGAACCCCATCGAACAGGAAGGCACCTACCCGCTGCCCGAAGCGCAGCTCGACCGCTTCCTGCTCAAGATCCGCATCACCTACCCGACCCCGGTCGAGGAACGCCAGGTGCTCGATGCGATGGCGACGTCCGCGCCCATGCTCGATGTCACCCAGGTCACCGATGTCGCCGCCATCAGCGCCAGCCGTGTGGTGGTGAACAATCTGTTCATGGACGAGAAGATTCGTGATTACATCGTCGCCCTCATCCATGCCACGCGTCATCCCGAGACGCTGGCGCCTCATTTGAAGCTGCTGATCCGCTGCGGCGCCTCGCCGCGCGGCACCATCAATCTCGCCCTGGCCGCCAAGGCGCTGGCCTTCCTCAACGGCCGCAACTACGTCATCCCGCAGGACATCAAGGACCTCGCGCCCGACATCCTGCGCCACCGCATCCTGCTCTCGTATGAAGCCGAGGCGGAGGGGGTGACCTCGGACGACGTGGTCAGGACACTGCTCGACAAACTGCCGGTTCCTTAAACCGCCCACACCGTGAACCGGGAAACTGTGCAGAACGACAACGACGCCAGGCTCACGCGCATCCTCAAGCGCGTGCGCCGCATCGAGCTGCTCACGCGCGGCATGGTGAAGGAGATGCTCGGCGGCCAGTACCATTCGCGGTTCAAGGGCCAGGGCATCGAGTTCGATGACTTCCGCGAGTACCAGCCCGGCGACGACGTGCGCTTCATCGACTGGAACGTCACCGCACGCATGAACGACCCCTTCGTGCGCAAGTACGTCGAGGAACGCGAACTGACAGTGATGCTGTGCGTCGATGTCAGCGGCTCCGGAGACTACGGCAGCCAGGAGGATTCGAAACGCGAGCGTGCGGCGGAGATCGCCGCCGTGTTCGCCTTCAGCGCCGTGCAAAACCAGGACAAGGTGGGCCTCACGCTTTTCTCCAACGCCATCGAGCAGTACCTGCCCGCACGTAAAGGCGCGCCGCATGCCCTGCGCATTCTGCGCGACATTCTGAACAACGAACCGAAGCAGCAGGGCACGGACATCAAGCCCGCGCTCGATCTCGCGCTCGAGCGCATCGCGCATCGGGCGCTGGTGATCGTGGTTTCGGATTTCATCACGCCTGATCATGCCTGGGAAAAGAGCCTGCGCGCCGTGGCGGCCAAGCATGACGTGGTGGTGGCGCAGATCATGGACCCGCGTGAGATCATTCTGCCGGACGCAGGACGCGTCTGCCTCGAGGATCCGGAGACCGGGGAGCAGTTCGTCGTCAACACCTCCCATCCCGCCATGCGGGCCCACTATGAACAGCGTGTGGCCGAACGGCAGAACGCGCTCACGCACCTGCTTCGCCGCTGCGGCGTGGAACGCATCACCGTGCGCACGGACGAAGACTACGTGCCGGCCTTGAAGGCCTATTTCCGCTCACGCAAAAGGAGGAAGCGCGGATGAACGCCCCGTGGTTCATCACCGGCCTGCTGCTGGCCCAGTTTTCCGGACCGCCGCCTCTGCCGCACCCCGAACTTCCGCCTCCGGACAGCGTGGAACTCCCGCCGCCCTGGTGGATTCCGTGGGCGGCGGCGCTGATTCTGCTGCTTTTGATCGCGCTCATCATCGTGCTTTTGACCCGGCCAAAGCACGCGCCTGCGGCCCCGCTGCGCCAGCCGTGGAGCGCGGCGTTTCGCGCGCTGAGTGATCTGCGGGCGCGCATCGAATCCATTCCGCCGCAGGACATGAGCCACCGCGTCTCGCAAATTCTGCGCCGCTACCTGCAGGAGCGCTACGCCGTGCCCGCCCCCGCCCGCACCACGCGCGAGATTTTTGCCGGAACGCCGGAACGGCTGCCCGGTGTTCCGGTTCCACGTGCACAGGGCGTCTGGCGCGAGAGGTTTGAACCCGTCGCCCATCTGTGTGACGACATCTCGTTCATGCCCGCGCCCCGGACGCAGGAGGAATCGACCCTGCTCATCGACCAGGCGCTGGCACGCATGCAGGAGGAGAAGCCATGACCATCCCCGGCATTCCCAACTTTCAAATTCTGCATCCGTTGTGGCTGCTGCTGATCCTGCTGGTGCCACTGCTGGCGATGCTGCGTGGCGCACGCGGCCGGCGTGCCGCCATCAAGTTTCCCACCACCTCGCTGCTGCGGGATCTGGGCAGACCCGCACGCAGCGGCCCCGGCGGTTTTATCTTTGGCCTGATCCTGACCAGCCTCACCTTTGGCATCGTGGCGCTGTCGCGGCCGCAGAAGGTGCTGTCGTTTGACGAGGAGAAAGCCGACGGCATCGCGATCATGCTCACCGTGGACGTGTCCCTGTCGATGCTGATCGAGGACTTCTACATCGGCGGCCAGCCAGTCAACCGCCTCACCGCGGCCAAGCGTGTGATGGCGGACTTCATCAAAGGACGCCGCAGCGACAAAATCGGCATCGTGGCCTTCGCCGGCGAGACCTACCTGCCCTGCCCTCTCACGCTCGATCGCGACTGGCTCATCAACAACCTCGACCGCGTGCAAACCCAGCGTGTGGGCGACGGCACCGCCATCGGCTCCGGCATCGCCTCCGCCGCCAACCGCATGCGCCGCGAGAAATCGCCCAGCAAGGTGATCGTGCTGCTCACGGACGGAGCCAACAACTCCGGCCGCCTCAGTCCTCAGGATGCCGCGAAGCTGGCCGCCACGCTCGGCATCAAGATCTACACCATCGCCATCGGCACGCCGGGCGTTCACAGCATTCCGGATCCGAAACGCGGCACGTTCACGCCGGTGGGCCAGCAGTTGTTTGATGAAGGCACGCTCAAAGAGGTCGCCTCCATCGGCAACGGCCAGTTCTACATGGCGCAGAACCTCAGTTCGCTCGGTGATGTGTTTGCGACCATCGACAAGCTCGAAAAGACCAAGATCGAACGGCGCAAGATCATTGAAACCGACGAGCTCTTCCCCTGGCCGCTGGCGGTCTCCGCCATCGCGCTGTTTCTCGCCCTGCTGCTTTCGCTGACGGTTCTGCACTCGGCCCCCGAGCCGGTCGCCACCTGAATTTCATGACCTTTGCCCACACCCATCTGCTCTGGTTCCTGCTGATCATTCCCGCGCTCGTGGGATTGAAGCTGTGGGTGGATGCGCACGGCTCGCAGGCGGAGCGCCTGTTCACCGCGGCCCGGCTGCGGCCCGCGCTCGTCATCGGCCGTTCCCTCTGGCGTTCCTGGTTGGTTTACACGCTCTACGCGCTGGCCATGGCCTGCATCATCCTGGCCGTCGCACAGCCGCGCTGGGGCGAGGAAAAACTCGAGATCCCTGACAAGGGCCGCAACATCTTCATCGCCATCGACACCTCGCGCTCCATGCTCGCACGTGACGTGCAGCCGGACCGCCTCACCCGCGCCCGGCTCGCCGCGCACGACCTAGTCATGGAACTCGTCGGCGAACGTGTCGGCCTGCTGGCCTTTGCCGGACGCGCCTACCTGCAGGCGCCGCTCACGACCGATCATGACGCCATCATCGAGTCCCTCTTGGCCTTTGATCATACGATCATCGAGTGGGGCGGCAGCAATCTGGCCGATCTGCTGGACGTGACGCTGCGTGCGATCAAAACCCTGCCGAAGAGCAACTACGCGCTCGTCATTTTCAGCGATGGCGGCGATGCGGATGCCAACCTCGTCCCCTACATCCAGCGTCTCACGGCGGCGGGCGTCATCGTCGTCACCGTCGGTGTTGGTACCGAAGGAGGCACGCTCATTCCGAATCCGGAGGTCGATGGCGACTACATTCGCGATGAGGCGGGCAATGTGGTGCGTTCGCAGCTTCAAAGCGCCGTGCTACAGCAGCTTGCCACCACCACCGGCGGACGTTTCCTCAAACTC